>JALWLM010000040.1 GCA_027084145.1 Crocinitomicaceae bacterium
ATTATTGCTTAACCACTGGCCAAGAGCACAGTTTTTATCGGTAATATTATATGTTTTTTCATCAAATTCCTCTTTTGATACAGCAGCATAGATATTTGATTTATAAATAATATGATGAATTTTAAAAGTAATTAAAATCAGTTTTAACATATTTTCTTCTGTAATATCATTTACATCATTTAAGTCTGTCTGTAAAGAATTTAATAAAGATTCAAAATCTTCAAGAGTATTGTAAGATTTGTTTCCTATATCAACTACCTGAGAAGTGTTTTCGTTAATTCCCATAAACTGCTGTTGAAGTGTTTGGATTGTTATTGCTATTTCATTAGTAGCTTTTTGTGTTTTTTCCGCTAAATCCCTAACATTATCAGCAACAACCGCGAAACCTCTTCCATGCTCTCCGGCCCTTGCCGCTTCTATTGCCGCATTTAAAGCTAAAAGATTTGTCTGGTCTGCAATATCTTTAATTAATTCTACAATATTAGAAATAGAAGTAATATGCTCACTCATCTCTTTTACTTCATCTGAAGTCTCATTTACTTTTTGAGAAAGTATTTCAAATTCTCCTTTAGCTTCTTGCATTTTTTCATATGTTTCATTAGCCATTTTTGAAGAATTTCTTACCTTTTGGGCAATTTCATTAAAAGAATCGTCTATTGAGAATATGGACTCGCCTACTATTCTTAAATTCTCACTTATTCCACCGTCAATTTCTATAAATCTTTTAGAAAGGTTGCTAAGAAGCTCAACTTTTTTTGAAACTTTTAAAGAATCGGCAACTTTTTGAAACTCCTGGGCAACTTTTTTAAATTCTCCATGAAGACCGCTTGGCATAATATATCTAAAATCTTCCCCTTCGCTTATACCTTTTATCGTATTTTCGCTTTCTCTGAGTAAATCTTCTATTTGGTCTAACATTTCATTAATATTCCAAGCAATCTTTTCTTCTTTTGAACTCTCACCATCTACAATAATTCTTTTATAAAGTTTACCTTCATAGGCCTCTTTTACAACTTGTTCTATTTTGTCTAAAACTTCTTCATTATGTCTGTTTTTTTTAAATCCGAACATTTTTAACCCTTTTGCAGATCAAATATCAATGCTTGATATTTTTTAATAATATTATTATCGTTTGCATTAAGCAACTTTTTCAAAAGTTCATAACTCGCACTCATTCCCCCACTTTTTTCAGCTTCTACTAACTGTTTATAAACCGGTGTTAAAAATTCTATCCCTTTCCTGCTTGGTTTTTTTCTAAAAGAAGTGTAACCTATAATATTCCCGTTTATATCCAAATCAGGTGTAATATAAGCTAATACCCAATAAAAGCCTCCGTCTTTTCTGAGATTTTTAACAAATCCGAAAAACTCCTTTTTATTTTGTATCAGATCCCAAAGAATTTTAAAAGCAATTTTTGGCATATCGGGATGACGGATTATATTATGATTAGCTCCTATAAGCTCAAATCTGCTCCATCCAGCCATCTCAACAAAAATTCTGTTACAATAAGTAATATAACCTTTCGTATCTGTTTTAGATACAATAAAATCATTATCGTTTAAAACTTTTTCCCGATTGTTTATATTTTTAGGGGCATCAAGTTTTGAGAGTCTTTTTCCCGCTTTTAATTTCTCTTCTATTCTTTTTTCATTTATCATTTTTCTTCCTTTAAAATGGCCTAAACATACTAAGTGCTAAAATAATCATAAAACACATATAACT
>JALWLM010000041.1 GCA_027084145.1 Crocinitomicaceae bacterium
ATGGATCTTTCTACATTAAAGAATTATATTCCAATGGAAGAAGGTGAAGAATATTCCGGAATTATGGATGCGGATGTTACCTTAAAAGGAAGAGTTAGTGCTTTAGAAAATGAACAATATGATCAATTTAAAGCTGAGGGTGAAGTTGTTTTATCTAAAATGAATTATACTTCCAAAGATTTACCTAAACCGGTAAATATCGAACGCATGAAATTGACTTTTTCTCCGGAGAATTTATCTCTAAATGAATTAAATGCAACCATGGGGAAATCGGATTTTAATATGGCCGGTACTATTGATAATTATTTAGGTTACGCCTTAAAAGATGAAGATTTAAAAGGAAATTTTACTTTTAAAAGTAATTATTTAGATATCGATGAGTTATATGTCTATGAAGAAGAGCAAACCACTAGTTCTTCGGATACCGTAGCTAGCTCCGAACCGATACTTGTCCCCGGAAATATTGATTTTAATCTAAATTCCGATATCAAACATTTAAAATATGACGGAATGGATATCCGTGATCTTCGTGGAAACATCCAAATTAAAGATGAAACTGCCAGCATGAATAATGTTTCAATGAAAACCTTGGGAGGAACAGTAGGTTTATCAGGTAGTTATAACACTCAAAATCATTTGAAGCCAAAAATGGACTTTGCTTATTCTTTAAAAGAAGTCGATATTCATCAATTGGCAGAATATTTCCCTACCACTGAAAAACTTGCTCCGATTATCAAAAAAGTAAATGGTAAATTAAATTCCGATTTAAAAATGACCTCCGAGTTAGAACCGGATTTAGATCCTATTCTTACATCATTAACCAGTGTAGGAAGCATCGCATCCAATAAAATAACCATTGCCGGAGTTGATGTATTAGAAAAAGTTGAGAAAATAACAATGCTAAAAGGTATCTCCAATCAGACAATAAAAGATTTTAAAACAAAATTTAAGGTGGAGGATGGAAAAGTAAACACCTATCCTTTCAATGTTAATTTTGGGAAAATTAAAGCTAAAGTTCATGGATATACTTCTATTGATCAAAAAGTTGATTACACAATGAATCTAAATGTTCCTAAAAGTGAAATTCCGGAAAAGATGATTAAGGAAGTTGAAAAACTTTTAGCTAAAGCAAATAATATTGTCCCTAATTTAAAGATGGAGTTACCCGACTACATTCCTGTTAAAGTCAAAATTTTAGGAGATTTAATGAATCCTAAGATTACTTCCGATTTTAAAGAATCCTTATTAAAAGCAACGGGGAACCTTAAGGAGAACATTAAAGATGCTATTACCAATGCGGTGAAAGACACTGTCAATGCCACAATTGACGAAGGCATCGATAAAGCCAATGAAGAAATAGAAAAGCAAAAGCAAAAAATAATGGAAGAGGCACAAAAGCAAGCTGATCAAATTATTGCTGAAGCTAAAAAAGCCGCAGATAAAGTTAGAGCTGAAGGTGATAAACAAGCCGAAGCATTAATCAAAGAAGCGGGTAGTAATCCAATAAAGAAACGACTAGCAGAGGAAGGGGCTAAAAAAATTCGTGCAAATGCAGAAAAAAACGCAAAACGCATAGAAGATGAAGGGCAGAAAAAAGCGGATGATATTATGCGAAAGGCTCAAGAAAAAGCAGATAAAATTCAAATTCAACACTAAAAACCGATAAGGTTCTTTTAATAAAAAAAGCCTTCCGCCAATGGCGGAAGGCTTTTTTTATTAC
>JALWLM010000042.1 GCA_027084145.1 Crocinitomicaceae bacterium
GGAAGACTTATTTTTTCTTTCTAATGGACATATTTCCCCTGTTTTTTATAGTGTTCTTGCAAGAGCGGGGTATTTTCCGGTCTCAGAATTAGCGACTTTTCGAAAGTTAGGATCCAGATTACAAGGTCATCCGTCAACAGATAAAGGTTTGCCGGGAGTTAGGATGGCATCAGGATCACTGGGTCAAGGGCTATCTGTGGCATTAGGTGCTTGCGAAACAAAAAAAATAAATGGAGGTAAGACTTTAGTTTATACTTTGGATGGAGACGGAGAATTACAAGAAGGACAGATTTGGGAAGCAGCAATGTATGCCGCAGGGAAAAAAGTAGATAACATTATTGCAACGATTGATTATAACGGAAAACAAATAGACGGTAGTTTGGATGATGTATTACCTTTAGGTGATCTTAATCAAAAATGGCAGGCTTTTGGATGGGAAGTATTAGAGATGGATGGTCACAATATAGATGAAATAAAAGAAACATTAGAGAAAGCAAGGTCAATGTCAGGAAAAGGCAAACCAATTGTTATTATTATGAAAACGGAAATGGGACAAGGTGTTGACTTTATGATGGGAACGCATAAGTGGCATGGAACAGCACCTAATGAAGAACAATTAGCCTCAGCTTTGAATCAACTGGAAGAGACATTAGGAGATTATTAAAAAAGAATAAAATTGAAACGTTTAATTATCATTTTTTTGTTGATTTTTATTGGTGGAAGTATTTCTGCACAACAAGAAAATGAATTGACTCGTATTTTGTTTATTTTGGACGCTTCCAATAGTATGAATGCGAGGTGGGGGAAGAAAACAAGAATCCAGACAGCAAAAGAATTATTATCGAAAACAATTGGAGAGTTGGAAGGAGTGCCTAATCTGGAGGTAGCATTAAGGGTTTACGGGCATCAATCTCCAATTACTCAAACGTTTCAAGATTGTAATGACACCAAGTTAGAAGTCCCTTTCGGAAAAGGAAACATTTATAGAATCAAGGCGAGAATTAAATCAATTTATGCAAAAGGAACCACTCCAATAGCTCGTTCATTAGAAGCTGCAGCAGGAGATTTCCCCGATAATAAATCAAGAAATATTATTATTTTGATTACAGATGGATTGGAAGCTTGTGACAATGATCCTTGTGTGATTGCTAAAAAGTTACATGATAAAAAAGTCAAAGTGACCCCTTTTGTTATCGGGTTGGGAATGGATTTATCTTATTTGGAAAAATTTAAATGTATCGGTAGTTATTCAGATGCGGAGACAAGTGAGGCCTTTGAACGTGTATTACAAGATGTGGTGAGTAAAGCATTGCTTAATACAACGGTGCAAATTAATTTGAATAATATTCATCATCAACCTAAAGAAACAGATGTTACGATGTTTTTATATAAATCAGGGACATCGGAATTAATGTATACGTTTACTCATACAATTAATAAATATGGGAACCCCGATACTTTAATCATTGATCCGAAATATGAATATGATTTGGTGGTAAACACAACACCTAAAGTAGAAAAGAAAGGTATAAAAATAAAAAAGCACACACACAATATTATTGAAGTTGATTGTCCTCAAGGGTATATAGAAGTGCGGTTTATTAATGCTACAAAACCGTATCAAGTGAAAGTTAGAATCGTAGAAAATGACAAGAAAGCGACCTTAAATGTACAGAATGTAGGTGAAAAAGATAAATATATTGTAGGTTGGTATAATCT
>JALWLM010000043.1:0-1203 GCA_027084145.1 Crocinitomicaceae bacterium
GGAGGATTATTTCCATAACCTAAATTACCACTTACAGCATCATCAAAAGCATCTCCGTTAAACATATACCCAAGTCCTCTGGACACATCGCATCCTGCATAGTCATCATTATACCCTCCTACATCGGCATCAATATACTGAGCAAAATAAGTATCTTGAAGTGTTTGAGTTCCTCTGTTGATTAACTCATAATTATAGAATGTCATTCTGTTTACCTCATCATCTGTCGCAAAAGCAAATGCTTGAGCTCTAATTTCCATTCCGATAGGCTCACCTCCTGACTCCGTATGAATATTCCCTGCATCATTAAATACCCACCAATGAGTTTCATCTCCAAAAAGTGTGATTCTTCTATCCGCTCCACATACAACATCATCTCTACCTAAAATATCATCATACCAAGGATAATCACCATCCTGTGGATTATAGGTTAAATCCGCTCCGTTAGGCCCTAAAGGATTATCATAAAAAGGTGCTAAATAATAATCTTGAAAACGCGATGGGTCTCCATGAGCAGGCCATGAATTAATTCTATTCATCACTTCTGAATCCGGTTGGGTAACATCTTGGCAATTTTCAGGGGCTGTAATCCCTGCTTCACATTCCCACCATGTGATAAATTGTATGACTTCAGATTTACGAATCGTATAAAATTTATCATAAGCCAAACATTGATCAGGGTCAATGGTTGCTGCACCAAAATCTCTAAGTGTATTATCTCCTACAGGCTGTGACGGGTCGTAGTTTCCCGTTCCAGGAGTAATGGATAAGGGGCCCGGCCAAAAATCTTCATTTTGACGGAATGTTAATGCCGCTAATTTCAACTGTCCGTTAATATCCGTTCCTCCCATCCATAATGCACCGGCATAAATAATTTTTAAGCCCGAACCTTTTGGTATTTCATAGGCTGCTACACTTTGACCTCTATCTTGCCATAAACTCCCCCCTTGTTCAATCAATGCTCTAACATCATTAAATTCCATTGTAAGACGAGCAGTTGCCGGTGAGCAGTTTGCTCCCTTTTCCTGATTAGCTCCTTGTGTGTTTTCATTTTGCTGTATCCCTTGTAGATCATAATTGATGTAAGAGAAGGTATTTGGAGTAACTAATAAGAATGCTAGTCCAAAAACAAATGATATTCCTCGCTTTTTCATATTCATAATTCTAAAATTTCTATTCTTTTATATTATTTTTTTTAAAAAT
>JALWLM010000043.1:1213-7886 GCA_027084145.1 Crocinitomicaceae bacterium
ACTAATATTAAAAGGATTTTGTATTTTCATTAAGTAATAATCTCTAAAAGATTGTTCATCCGTTTGATTTTGAATCGTTGATTGACTTGAAGCCGCAGCTAAATATCCGTCATCATCCCAGTTTCCTGTTGCTCTATATACACTTAACACATTTCTTTGATTAAAAATATTAGTAACACGGAAATAAACATTCAAATTAGCTTCTTTCCCTTTTTTCCCTCCTTCACCTTTCTTTCCTCCTAAAACTACCGGAATATTTCTGTCTATTTGAAGATCTGTTCGATATGACCAAGGCATACGAGAACCGTTTAAAGTCCCGTCTAAACCTCCTCCCCCTTGAGGTTGAAATTGACCTTCATTTGAAATTCCGATTTGCTTAGAATAAGGTGCTCCCGAAGAAATGTTTGTTGTTAAGTTAACCCCTGTACTTTCAAACAAGCCAAACTCTCCAAGCATGGGGCCTTTATAAGATTTTCCCGAGCCATATCTATAATCCAATACGATATTAAATACATGTCTTCTATCAAAGTCATAAGGAAAAATACTTCTTAAGTTGGGTAACCCGGCATTAATTAAACCTGCTGCAGAGGTTGCATCTGTACCCGTTCCTTCGGCAAATTGTAAGGTATAGTTCAATAACATTCTTAAATTTCCTGTTCTTCTCATATCATAAGAGACAGTCATCCCTTTTACCGTACCAAAATCTCTGTTTCCAAAAGTTCTATATGTTCTCGGATAAGCTCCCGTAACGTTAATCAATTGAACATTATCTCTTTGCTCACGGTAGAATGCTGAGATTTTAATTGAAGACGTTGGTGTGACTACTTGTTGGAATCCGAATTCATAATCAATTGTTCTTTCAGGTCTTAAATTAGAGTTGTTGATTATTTGATTTCTATTAGCCAAGAAGTGATATTCATACGGATCAAATCTAACCCCCGTTGTCGGCCTTTTCGTTAAGATATCATAATGAGCAAAGAAAGATGCTTCTTCCGATATCGGGAATGAGAAAGATATACGAGGCATTACATTGATTTGTGCTTTGTAATCTTCAAAAGCATCTGCTGTAGGTGTTGTTGCATTTGGATCATGTAAGTAAGGTGCTATACCTCCGGGTCCTTCTATCAATTTGGGATCCAAAACTTCTGTACCTGTCGCATCGTACCAAGTATCCCCATTTCTAAATCCTTTTATAGCGTTAGGGTTATTTACATCGTCCACATAAACAACATAATCTCCTCCCATTGATTCCGGAATATCTATCCAAGTTAATGAAGGATCATTGTTTAAAACTTGCTTTGCTTCATCTACTGTTCTAGCGGTATATACCAAGTATTTATCTTTTAAAACAGGTTGATTCGCATCAAATATATCCACCCTTACCCCTACATTAAATACGATATCTCTAAAAGAGAATTTATCCATTAAAAAACCGGCAATGTAAGTAGGCTGGTAAGCACCGATAAAACGCTTATAATTTCCATTTTCATCGAACTCTTCAAAATATTTATTAATATCGGTTTGTCCTTTCACCTTTTTACCCGTATGGTCATACCCCCAATAAGACACGTAGGAGTCTCCCGAATTAAACAATTCATCCGGAGAGAACATATCCAAAGAATAAATATTCGGATCGTATTGATCTATATTTAAGAACTCGGTTCCTGCTACTCCTGAAGAAATAAGACCTTGTTCGCTTAAATATTTTCTTAAATTGTAATCGAAGAAAAATTGTTTATCATTATGTAATGCACCTCCGTATTCTCCCGTTCCACTAGTATAAGCATATCCGGTGTTTAAAGGTTCATAACTTGTATAAGTTACTCCTTGTTGAGCATCATAAATGTACGTTGGATTACTTAAATCAATTTGAGAGATATGTGCATTAGTGTATTGTCTCGCTATCTGCCATAAACCTATTGGTCCATTATCTCCTGCTTCCCATCCTCTATCGTAGCGCTGTTCATATTCAAAACCTAAAGAAACAGAGTGATCGCCAATATTTGCAGACCCCATTCCCGTTACACGAATTTGATCGTTTTCTATTTTTCGAAATGAATTGTAAGGAGCCCCTATATTATCCCATATTTGATAAACGGATTGTGGGATATCTCCATTTAATAAACCATTTCCTTGTCTTACTTGATCTAAATTTCGATAATTTTGTTCTAAAGTCCAGTGTGGTGCATATTCAAATAAATTAAAATATTGTTCTGTTTGAGCGGCTAGCATCGGATTAAGATCTGACGGTCTGAAATCTACTCTTACTACGGGCGGATTCACTTCTTGTACGGGACCTATATTAGAGATCCCGTCATAAGTTCTTTCTCTCGTTAGGTCAAAGTAACCTACATGACCGTAATTAAATAAGTTATACCCGTGCTTAGGATCAAATCTCTTTCTTTTTGTTTTCGAGTAATCAACCATTAAGGTATATAAAGCACTTTTGATTTTAGAGCTTGACCCCTCTTCATCGTTTGTAAATCTTTGTGTCAAACGACCAAAGACTCTCCAATCAGAGCTTTTATAAGCCCCAAAATTAAAGAAGTTAAATAAAGAAGCTCTTCTTGAGTAGAGATTTCCCCAACTAAAGTTGTAAGACCCACCAAATGAAAGGTTAACAGAAGGTCCTGTATTTACGTCAATTTTAGCTTGCCCTGATAAAGAAGATGTTCTCGCATTCATTCTCCAAGGTGTTTTCTCAAAATCATCTTCTCTTAAATAAAGTGCCGTATAACGCGTACTCCCGTCCCCTAAACGAATTAACGGAGTTTCTAACAACATATCTCTTACATCTTTCTTAATTCGATAAGATCCTCCATGCAATGGCCGGCTATCTAATTGTGTGGTATAGTTTGCAGAAACTAAAAACCCGAGGATCGGCTTTGTTTTTCTACCCGTTGAATCTTTTTTCATTAAAAGCGGACCGGAAAGCATTGCTTCTAATAGATTATAGGAGTATTTATCTAACCCAAATACTTTTCCGTCATATCCATCAGGATCACTTCCTTTAAAATAAAACCCTGAAGTCACTGCTTCTACCGAACCGAAATATTCTGAAGAAGGTCCTCTTGTTATAATAGATATAATCCCCCCTGTAGCATCCCCGTAATTTGCAGGTAAACCTCCCGTAATTACAGAAACCTCTTGTATGGCTGATTTAGGAAGATTTGTTGATCCTCTAACTTTAATACCATCTATATAAAAGTAAGTTGCATCTGAACGAGACCCCCTTACACTAATAGAACCATCGTCTTCAGATTGCTGAACACCACCGGCAGTAGCTGCAACCGCAGATGCAGAACGCGCTGCCAATTTAGAAATATCATCTCTTGTCAATGTTTGACCTGACGATCCACCATCTTGATCAATTAACGGCACTATATAAGCTGTTACCTTCACCTCTTCTATTTCTTGTACATCAGAGGGCTTCCCTAAAGTTAAATCATAAAGGAAAGTGATTTTATCCGAATTAACCACAACTCCCTCTAATCTTTGTGATTGATACCCTTCACCTTCATTTCTAACTTCTATATCATATTTTCCGGGAGCAATTGAATTTATTTGAAATATACCATCAAAATCTGTGTTTTCTCCTCCTTTTATTTGGCCTTCAGAATACAATAAGACCTTACAATAAGGAATCGGCTCTTTTGTTTCAGCATCTATCACAGAACCTTTTATTGTTCCTAACCCTGACTGTGAGAACCCATAACTTAGTGTTAATAATACACTTACGAATATCAATCTTAATCTTAACAACATAGGTATCGTTTTACGTTTTTATTAAATTCTATTTTTAAAGCCGTAAATATATAAATTTTTAATAAACAGCATTCATAATTCCCTTTTGTTTTTATCCAAAGTTATCAAATTACTTTAAAACGGTATCACTGTTTTTTTCCTTTTTATTTCTTTTTTATACATGTCTAATTCATCTTCAAAATTTATCTTATACTTATATTTATTATAAGATTATTTACCTTTGCTTTTATGCAAAAAAGTGATTTTTCACATATTATAATAGATAACGTCATTATTCACACGTGTCGTTATAATGATTTTAACATATCTTCCTATTTACACTATTTAAATAAAGATGAACAAGTAAGATTGAGTTCTTTCAAGAACAAAAAACGACAACAAGAATTTGTTAAAACCCGTATTTTAAAACATCACCTATTTGGAGATAAAAGAATTATATATTCAGACATTGGAGTTCCGTCTATTGAAAAGGGACCGTTTATTTCAATTAGTCATGCAAAAAATATTGTAGCTATTGCAGTATGTGAAAAATTTCAAATTGGTCTGGATTTAGAAACACCTCAAGAAAAAATAAAATATCTATACCCAAAATTTATTTCCGAGAAAGAATTGAAATACATCCAAACGGATGATTTAACACAACTAACTAAAGTTTGGTCAGGAAAAGAAGTATTATATAAGCTTGCAGGAAGAAAAGGTGTTGACTTTAAAAAAGATTTATTACTTATCCCAAAAGATAAAAACAAATGGATGGGAAGAATTTTAAATCCTAAAGAGAAAATTTACGTTGAATTAGATATCTTTGAAAAAAACGGAGTTGTATATTCCATTAATCATCGAGCTATTGAAAAAGAAGAATAATATACTTAAACGGTTTTCATCTCAAAAAGGCCAAATAGCCGTTTTAATCGACCCTGATAAAATTACGGGTTATAGAGAGTTTAAAGATTTTTTAGATAAAGTCAATTTTTCGGGTGCCCATTATCTATTTATTGGAGGAAGCTCTGTGACACATAAAGACTTCATTCGGGTAATTGAATGGAGTAAAAAACTATCTAAACTTCCCATTGTTATTTTCCCCGGAGCATCTTATCATATCTCAGATCATGCGGATGCTATTTTATATTTAAGTCTAATTTCCGGGCGAAATCCGGACTACCTCATCGGACAGCATATACAAAGTTCCAATGAGTTATATGACATGCCTATTGAAGTTATCCCAACTGCTTATCTTCTCATTGACGGAGGGACACAATCTTCTGTTGCATACGTTAGTCAGACAACACCAATCCCACAAGAAAACATTTCTATCATAGAAAGAACCTGTAAAGCAGGATTACTTCAAGGTAAAGATCTTTTATATTTAGATGCCGGAAGCGGTGCAAAATACCCCGTATCTCAAAAAATCATTAATCATTTAGCACAACTCGATGCTCCTTTAATTGTTGGAGGAGGTATTAAATCTAAAAAAGACTTACTTCAAGCTAAAAATGCAAACGTCATTGTTATCGGCAACAAGCTAGAAGAAGATATTGACTTTTTATTAGACCTTGAAGCTTTTACCCAAAGTAGCCAGTCTTAATTTTAATTAAAAATACAATAATTGTTAAAGTTGCTAATTAAGATCCGCAACCGATACAATCGATATGAGAATCCATTGGCTTTACTCCATTTAACTTCATTTGAAGATTATGAATTTCATCTTTAATATCCATATCTTGAAACATATCTCCTGTAAGTTTTGCTTCCAACTTTTTAATTTTTGCTTCCAATTGCTCTTTTGTTAATTCAGTCATTTTAGTTTTAGTTTAATGATTCACTCTTCAAAATTGAGTAAAAAAATTATTTCATCTAAACTCCTTCATTTTAATTTTTCAAAAAATTATAAACATTTTATGAAATCATTTGAATAAAATCGTCTTCCGTAATGATAGGTATCCCTAAATCCTCCGCTTTTTTCAATTTAGAGGGTCCCATTTTGTCTCCTGCCAAAAGATAATCTGTTTTTTTAGAAATAGAACTTACATTCCTACCTCCATTTCTTTCAATCATTTTTTTCAATTCATCTCTCGAAAAAGCATCAAAAACCCCCGATACGACAAAAGATTTACCCCCCAGCTTATTACTTATATTCTCATCTTGTATGGATTCAAAATTCAAACCATGTTCTTTTAATCGTTCAATAAGCTTTTGATTTTCCTCATTAGAGAAATACTCAATAATGGCATTGGCTATTTTTTCTCCGATTTCATCCACTTCAATTAGCTCTTCAAAAGTTGCTTTACTCAAATTGTCAATACTTTTAAATGCTTTCGCTAACTTTTTAGCCACTGTTTCTCCTACATACCTGATACCTAAACCGAAAAGTACTTTTTCAAAAGGTGTGTTTTTGGATTCCTTTATACTTTTTAAAAGATTATTCGCCGACTTATCAGCCATTCGCTCCAATCCTACAATTTGATCAAAAGTCAGTTCATATAAATCTGCAATATTTTTTACTAATCCTTCTTGATACAATAAATCTATAGTCTCACTCCCTAATCCGTCAATATTCATTGCTTTACGATGAATAAAATGTTCAATTTTACCTTTGATTTGAGGTGGACATCCTGTATCATTAGGACAATAATGTTGCGCTTCTCCTTCAATTCTAACCAAAGGTGTCCGACATTCCGGACATTGGGTGATAAATTTTATCTTTTTTGCTTCTTTTGGTCGATTTTCGACATCCACACCTACAATTTTAGGTATAATCTCTCCTCCTTTTTCTACATAAACCCGGTCCTTTTCGTGTAAATCCAATTTTTCAATTTGATCCGAATTGTGTAATGACGCTCTCTTTACCATTGTTCCTCCTAATTGCACCGGGGTTAAATTCGCAACAGGGGTAACGGCTCCTGTTCTACCT
>JALWLM010000044.1 GCA_027084145.1 Crocinitomicaceae bacterium
GGCCACAGACAAATGATCTGCCAGAGCCCCTATTATTAACGAAATAATGGCTGTAAGCAAAGTCTTTAGCTGATTTTGTGTCGAAACACCAGAAGCAAAAATCTCTGTTCTGAAAATCTTATTCAAGTATGCAACAGATATAGGCTTGCGCAGGTTGTGTACAATAAATATTAGCATAAACAAAGCTACTGCCCATACCACACGTCCATAATGTTCTAACAGTCCAGACATCATACCCAGCAATAGAGCTAAAGCCAATAAGCTATTTACCCAGAAACCTAAATCATTCTTAAGCTTAAGCAAATGTGACGAACGACGCGAAGCATAAGTAGTGAGCAAATATACCACAAAATAAACAACACCAATCCAAACGGTTATCTTCTGCTTATCTGATAACGTAGCAAGCCATACTATCGGCAGTGTCAGTGCCATTTGCTTGATAAGCGGCTGGATATAGTCTTTCAATGCCTTGAAATATGCCTCCAAAAGTGACAAATTAGTCAAATGCTTTAATGCAGTCCAATTCTTTACTGTCTGCCAGAACTCTCTTAACACTTGACCTGCAGAAAGCTGCTTGTCTTTTTTCTTGATACCTTTATCAATCCACGATGGATATGAGGCAATAAGTATAAAACCAAGTACATAAGGCACAATGGTGTAAAGATAAATAGATGTAAAATTTTCGCTAGTGAATACTATAAAAGCAGCAACCAGAGAAGAAATAGCCGATCCAAACTGTGAGCAAGAACGTGTGTGACCATAATAATCGACCTTATAATCAGCCCACCCTTTAACTTCGAGATAATGATAAATCATTGCTTTGTTAGTGCCGCTACGAAAAGCATCTGCTATTCCGTAAAAAATTATTGCCAGGAAAAATATCCAGAATCCTGCACCAAAAGCAAAAATCACATAACTAATGATGTATAGGATGTATGAAAAGAGCAAAGACTTCTTTCTGCCAACAGAATCTGCCATTAAGCCAGATGGTATCTCAAAAACATTTGTGGTTATCTCCCGGGCAGCATACAACACGCCTATCTCTGTAAAGCTCAACCCCTTGGAACGTAAAAAAAGGATAAAAAATGGCTCAAAAAACCTAAGATTTTTCAGAAAACCGTACAGGCAAAACTTGTAATATTGCAAATCTTTCCGGTACATGGTAAAATATTTTTCTTTAAAAGCCCAAAATTCTATGACTGAAAATTAGTTTGAATTTCGTTTACAAGCTTTTGCAATCTTCTCTTTTTCCCAAATTCAAAAAACGAGAGATTTCGTTTGATAAATTTTACTACATAAAAATAAGTTTCCTCTGATATTTTAATTGGTGTAATCTTGTATTCATCGATATATTGATGAGAGTTTAGTTTTCGGGTTATTATATTAATCGTCTCCAAAAAAGGGAACAATTCATCTTCAATAAAATCGTTGATTTCGTATTTATCATAATCCGTTTTAAAGAGAATTTTTGATATTTCTACAAGTTGACCGAAAGATGCTAAAAAATCTATTAGAAAAAACTCTTTTATTGCATTCCATTTTTCTTTTATTTCTTGCTCTTCTTTTTGTTTCTCTAATTCTCTAAATAGATTAATAAGTTTTTTAGCAGCTTCTTTATATTCGTTTTTAATTGAAAATAGCTCCTTTCTTAAGTTCACCTCAATACTTATAATTTCGCCTTTCAACTTTGAAATTTCTTTCATTGATTTTCTTTGACT
>JALWLM010000045.1 GCA_027084145.1 Crocinitomicaceae bacterium
CTTGTTGCCCGGCGCATGCGCGCCAGGCAACAAGCGGGAGGAACGATCTGCCAAAGCTGAAAACACGTTTTCATCTTCGGCAGCCGTTCACCCGCGCCCCCGTTGTGTACATGTGATAATTCAAAACAAAAGGAAAGATATGGCTTTCAATCCGAAACCTGAATATATAATAGTTTCTACGGATATTAATATTGAAGATTTTTTTAAATACAAGGAAATGTATGTTACGAGACCTCCTTATCAACGAAAATCAGTCTGGTCAAAAAAGAAAAAACAATCATTAATGGATAGTCTTTTTAGAAGATACTATATACCAAAGTTGGTTATTAGAGAAGTTAGATTATCTGAAACTCAAACAATTAATGAAATTATTGATGGACAACAGAGAATTACAACAGTTCAAGAATTTTTTGACAACAAATATCCTTTGCCCAAATCTTTAGATGATTTAGATAAAAATTTAGCGGGTGCGTACTATAAGGATTTGAGTGTTGATGTTAGAATGTTTATTGATAGAACATTAAAATATCAAGCAGATGTTATTAAGAATATTGATAATCCTAAAAATGTTAATCACCAAATAATAGCTACTGAAATATTTTGGAGATTGCAGCAAGGAGAATCTTTAAACTATATGGAAGTGGCACATGCACAACTTTCCAGTTTAACAAGAAACTTTATCGTTAAATATGCTGATGATCAAACTTTTGACTACCAAGCATACAAACCTATTGATAGCAATTCTGACAAAAAAGCTTTTTTTACATTATTAAGTGTAGATAATATAAGAATGAAACATTTACAATTTATGGCAAGATTTGTCATGATAGAGAAAAATAATGGTTATGCTGACTTAAGCGATAGAAAAATAGAAGAATTTATTAACGAAAATAAAAAAGAAGATGGAATTGGAAATTATGATTATGAAAATACTTTTGAGGCTAAAGAGACATTAAAAACCCTACAACTATTTTATGAAATTTTTAAAGATGATCCTATGATAGATTCAAATAATGGAATTAAAGAGTTGTCTGTTGAATATTTTATTATTTCAATATATTTACTGATTAGACATCTTCGTAAATATTATGTAATTGATGAAAACATGAGAAATACTATTAAAGAATTTGTATATTACTTTCATACTCGTTGGAAAACCTATGATGAATCTATTGATACCGATTTATTAACATTTAGTAACAGAAGACAGCAAGGCGAAAAAGATTTGGAAACGAGAGATATTATACTACGCCAAATATTTTTTAACTACCTTGCTGAAAATAATATAGAAATTAAAGAAAAAGATCAAAAAAGAGCTTTTTCAGAACTTGAAAGAATAATTATATACAGAAAAGAGAAAGGTCTTTGTCAACAATGCTTAAGGGAAGGAAAAAACGAAAATGAAGCGAAGGTAAGTTGGTCAGATTATCAAGCAGACCATGTTATACCTCATTCAAAAGGTGGAAAAACAATTATCGAAAATGGTGAATTGTTATGTAGTTATCATAACCAATCAAAAGGTGCAAAGACTTACTAAAACACACAACAAAACAGAGTAGCCAATAAATTACCTGGCGGCAATTTATTGGCTATCTTCAATCGTTGCTCGGACGCTTCGCTTACCGAGCAACGGGGGCGCGGGCTAAACGCCCGCTTGTTGCCCGGCGCATGCGCGCCAGGCAACAAGCGGGAGGAACGATCTGCCAAAGCTGAAA
>JALWLM010000046.1 GCA_027084145.1 Crocinitomicaceae bacterium
GCGCAAAAAGCCTTGCAATGCGACTTGAAAAATATACCGAGGGAACATTTGCCGGGATCTTTTCCCAACAAACGAATGTTGATCTGGATTCTGGGCTTATTTGTTTTGGAATTCGGGATTTGGAAGATCAATTACGCCCCATTTCCATGTATATCCTCCTTAACTATATTTGGAATCGGGTGCGAAGTCAGATGAAACGGAGAATACTGGTGATAGATGAGGCGTGGAATATTGTACAATACGACGACTCAGCCCGTTTTCTTCACAATCTGTGTAAACGAGCTCGAAAATATTATTTGGGTATTTCGACCATAACCCAAGACGTTGAAGATTTTCTGAATTCTCCTTGGGGAAAACCGATTATAACCAATTCCTCCATGCAGCTACTGCTCAAGCAATCCCCCTCTGCCGTGGAGCTTTTAAAAAAAACATTTAATCTAACCGACCAAGAAAAATACCTTCTACTTAATTCCAATGTGGGACAGGGGCTATTTTTTGCCGGAAATCAACATGTAGCGGTACAAATTATCGCCAGTTACGGAGAACACAAAATCGTAACCACCAATCCGGAAGAACTTCTAAACCAAAGCTAATTCTTTTTGTCTTGAAATATGAAGGTTTAGTTTGGGGCTGGGATTTAAAAGTGTGGTCTTTGCTTTTCCCTTAAGGAACTCTTATCTGTTATGCTTTGGATGCTGAGCTGAATTGAGTTCTATTGGTGGTGTGTTTACATGAGGGTATCGATCTTTTCGGTCAATGTATAGTCTTTGTTTGTAATTTTTCCCTCTGAATGAGTAAAGACTGAAACTAACACTTTGTTGTAATCATAAATATAGATGTCCGGGTGATGATTCAAACTTTCCGCAATATCAGCTACTTTGTTCACAAAAAAAATGGCTTCTTTGAAGTCTTTGAAGGTGAAGGTTTTGGTCAGTTTTTCATCTTTTATGTCCCATGTCATCGTTATGCGCTTTTATTGTAATTTATTGAAAGTTTTTGCGGTCAAACTCTCCAAGGTAGTTTTTGTGTCAGAGGTCTTTTTCGATCAAGTAACCGATTTGAAACCTGTTTTTAGTCACTTTTAAAACTTTCCAGAAACTCCAAAACCTCATCGATGTGTGTTGCTGGTTTTACTTTTTGAAAGTGTTTGATGATTTTACCGTCTTTGCCAATGAGAAAACTTTCGCGAGCGATACCCATCACCTTTTTGCCGTACATATTTTTCTCACGCCAAACGCCGTATTTCTCGCAAACTTCCATGTCTTCGTCAGAAAGCAAGTCAATTTTAAGATTGTGTTTGGCGATGAATTTCTGTTTTGATTCTGGAGTGAGTTTTGAAATGCCAAAAATTTTCACCCCGCGAGCGGATAATTTTCTTTTGGCTTCAGACAAAGAAATTGCTTCAGTGGTACAACCGGGAGTCATATCTTTGGGGTAGAAGAACAGCAAAATCATTCCGCCGTCTTTTAATTTTGCCAACTCATCTTTTAAACACACTTTTTTACCATTTTGATTTGGCAGGCAAAAGTTTGGCGCTTTTTTGCCGAGCAAATTATTGCTTATAGTTTTAATCATGTTATAATTATAGCATGTATAAGTTTCAATCAAACTTATGTAATTTATGTTATAACGAATAATTATTGTCAAGAGAGTGAAATAATTTTGTTATAATTTCGTATTAAAATATATAAAGCAAGTAATTATTATAAGT
>JALWLM010000047.1 GCA_027084145.1 Crocinitomicaceae bacterium
CTGCTATTCCAAAGGAATAGAAAATTACTCTTATGATTCTTTAACAAAACAACTTGCCGAAGTATTAAATAAAATTCTAATATCATGAATGCACGAAAAATTTTCTTCTTGATTTCGATCCTTACAATTGCTGTAATTTCATGGATTTCCATTTATTTTTCAGGAATCTTATGGTCTTTAGTGATCATTATCCCTCTCATTGTTTTGGGGATTTTTGATACACTTTCAAAAAAACATACGATAAAATCTAATTTCCCTGTTATTGGAAACTTTAGATATCTATTGGAGAGCATACGTCCTGAAATTATGCAATATTTTGTAGAAACAGATACTCAGGGACGTCCGATTAATCGAATTTTCAGATCATTGGTTTACCAAAGAGCAAAAGATGCAAATGACACGATTCCTTTCGGTACAAAGATGCAAATTTATAACACAGGTTATGAATGGATGAACCACTCCATGTATGCAAGCAATGAAGCTGAGATTAATCATTCTCCACGAGTAACAATCGGAGGAAAAGATTGTTCAAAACCTTATTCTGCAAGTATTCTCAACATTTCAGCAATGAGTTATGGTTCTCTAAGTAATCGGGCGGTCATGGCCATGAATAAAGGTGCTTACATGGGAGGTTTTGCTCAAAATACGGGGGAAGGAGGTATCAGTCAATATCATCTAAAATATGGAGGGGATCTTATTTGGCAAATCGGTACGGGATATTTTGGGTGTAGAAATGAAAATGGCAATTTCGATGTTCAAAAATACCGTGAAAATGCTTTAAGACCCGAAGTAAAAATGATAGAACTCAAATTATCACAAGGAGCCAAACCCGGACATGGAGGAATTCTTCCCGCATCTAAAAACACAGAAGAGATTGCTGCAATAAGAGGGGTAAAACCTCACACAACTGTATATTCTCCTCCATCACATAGTACATTCCAAGATGCAAAAGGACTTCTTGATTTCATTAAAATTCTTCGAGATGAATCAGAAGGGAAACCCGTAGGGTTTAAATTATGTGTTGGAAAAAAAGAAGAATTTATTGATATCTGTGAAGCTATGATTGAAACAAAAATCTATCCCGATTTTATCACGGTAGACGGTGGAGAGGGTGGTACAGGTGCCGCACCGGTTGAATTTTCCAATTCAATAGGCATGCCTCTTCGAGACGGATTGGCTTTTGTTTATAATACACTTGTTAAATACAATCTTAAGAAAGAAATTAAAATTATTGCTTCCGGTAAAATCATATCTGCTTTTCATATTGCCAGAATACTTGCCTTAGGAGCAGATCTTGTCAATAGTGCCAGAGCAATGATGCTTGCAGCGGGATGTATTCAAGCTTTAAAATGTAATACGAATACTTGTCCTGTCGGAGTAGCTACTCAAAATAAGGATTTAATTAAAGGTCTCGATGTAGATGATAAAGCAAGACGTGTTGCAAATTATCACGATGAAACACTTAAAAGCTTTGCTGAATTGATTGCAGCTGCAGGATTAAAATCGCATGAAGAACTTGAAAGAAAACATATTAATAGAAGAGTTAGTTATAGTGAAGTTTTAACTTATGAGGAAATTTTTCCTTACCCTAAAACAAAATAAATAAAAACTCACCTAATTTTGTTATTTCTAACCAAATTGAAATTCTAAATAAAGACTATATATTTCATGGAAAAGATTAATTTATGACACTTGAATCCCGGTATTTTT
>JALWLM010000048.1 GCA_027084145.1 Crocinitomicaceae bacterium
GGGTAAATCAATAAATATAAAGTTTTACCATTAATTTGATAAACATTAAATTGTTCTTTCATAAATATGGTTGACAGCTTTTTATAGATTTACTTACTTAAATTAATTCTTGTTGATAACTTTTTTTCATAGTTTTTATTCTTTGTTAAATATTTGTTCCATCAAGCGAAGCGGAGGAAAGCTCTGCTGAGGAGCAACTTTCCAAGGAATAGCTTGATCGATGAGAATGATTGTTGCCAGCCATATTGTTATGGTTTGGCAACTTTTTATTATCCATTCTTTTCGCCAATGCCTTTAAAAACCTATCTTCGTTATGCTTTTTGAAATTGAATAATACAATTTCAAATTTATTATTCCTCACACTTTTTTGCTTTTTTTCAAATTCTATGGGCGACATATTTCCTAGCTCAGAATGAGGCCGTTTTTCATTATATAACCTGACAACTACATCCAGTTCCCTTTTTAGTGATTTTAGATCACAAGCTTTATTCCGGGGGTATAAATAATCATTTTTTAAGATACCGTTCAACCTCTCTACATATCCATTTTCCATACTGTTTTCGGCCATTGAAATCTTTATGTTGTTTGATTTTAAAATATCAATATAATTTAGTGAACAGTATTGGCTTCCTTTGTCCGAGTGATGGATCAAGTTGCTTAAGTCACTTCCCTTTCTGATACTCAAGCTCTTTTTTAATACCTTCACGTTATTATTATGCAGCATATTATCGCTAACAGAATAAGCAAGGATACGTCGACTGAAAAGGTCTTCTATAAAAGTAATATAATACACATTATCTTTGCTCATATAGTAAGTAATATCACTTGCCCAAACTTGGTTGACATCTGTCAACTTATATCCATAAAGCAAGTTATTGTATTTATGCCATGCATGCTTACTATTGGTTGTTTTTTGGGCACTCCGTTTTACCTGAATACCCAAACCTTGCCCTGATAAATATTTTTCAAATTTATTAATCCCTATTTTTCCTTTCAAATTCAAAATCACAAACAACTTTCTTGCCCCGATGCGCGGATGTTCTTTCCGTATAGCTATTACTGATTCTTTTAGCCGTTGGTAAAACAACACATCTTGTTTTCTCTTCTTCTTTTTCTGATGAAAGCCTTGACGTGTAATACCTGCTGTTTTATACAGCTTTTCCATGCTAAAATTATAAGTGTCAATATTTGCTCGAAACCATTCTAACACCGGGACTTGTACTTTTTTTGAATATCTGTTTTTGTCAGTTCACTTCCAAATTCAACTATTTTTTTTAAATATTCAACTTCTACCTGTTTTTGTCCCAACAGCTGTTCCAGTTCCGAAACTTTCTTCAACAAGTTTTCTGTCTTTTTTGCTTCTGATTCTTTTTCAATCACTATTCGTTCTCCTTTTTGTTTACAACTACCGTAAAGCTTTATCCAATTATAAACAGAGGTATCTGATACATCATATAGACGGCTTATTTGTAAAACCGTTACTTGTTTACTTTCTATTTGCTTTACTTTTTCTTGTTTAAATGCCGTACTAAAAGTACGCTTTCTTTTGTTAATTTCTCCTTCCATAATTTTGTTGTTCTTAAAATTTATTAACAATTTTGTTGTCAACTTATATCATGAAAGGACAAATTAGATAATTGCTTTTTAATGACTAATCCGCTGATAGTCGGACAAGTTCCACTAATGACTAATGCACTAATGACTAA
>JALWLM010000049.1 GCA_027084145.1 Crocinitomicaceae bacterium
GCCAAAGTACTTCCTGTTTCTAAAGGATTATCCGAAGCGTAATATGCATATCTTACTTTAACATCCTGTTTTATATTTCCTCTAATCTTTGATGCTGCTTGTATTGCTTTTTGGTAATGTGCACCTTCCATTTCCAATCCTATTGCTCGCCAAGTGGAATTTTTAAAGAATTCCAATAAATCTTTATTTTGAAGCGATGTACCTAAGACTGAAACCATGGTTCCTTGATACACGCCTAAATCCATATTTTTAAAATGTTCGAGTTGTAATTCATTTTTAAAAGGGTAATTATCGGCTGTTCCTTCGAATAAATGTGCTGTAGGTATCATAATATCACCTTTCCCTCCTTGTAGGATTCCTGCTTTTCCCATAATGGAAATAGAATCTACATTTAAATGATGCAAATGTCCTTTTTTACAAGTAAAAGGTTTTAATAATTCGTCCATTGTTTCGTAAGCTTGTTCTCCAAATGCGTAATCCATTACTACTAATACCGGTTTATTTGGATTTTCCAAAGAATAATTAGATGCTTTAAAATTAATTTTTGCTGTATCTATTACTTGCACATTTATATTGGTTCCTGAGGTGTCTTCAATATAAATCAATCCGTTTTGTGCTGCAAATTCCATTACTTTTTTACGTAAGTTTTTATTCTTGGAATCGCTTAGTAGTTCAAACAAAGCAATGTCTTTATGTTCATCTGCTTCTTTTTTTAATGTAATAGGAGCATAGATACTATTCATTACACTATGCATATTTGCACTTATAATATGAATTTCTCTATCGAGTAAATTATTGTCTTCTAAAACGGTTTTAATATTATTTGCCCAAATTTCTCCATAAATATGATGTCCTATGCTTTCTCGTAATGCAGCGCTAAAAGTTATGACTCTTTTTTCGTCTAACAAAATTTCATTTAATGCGCGTTTTCCCATCCAATAGATTAAACTAAAAAATCGATTTTCATCTTCCGGAATGGCGAAATCTTTATCGGCTTTTTTAATTTCTTCGAAAGTTCTTCCTAATATTGAGGTTAAGTGTGCTAATAGTACTTCTCTTTCTTTATCGGATAGTTTTTTATTGTTCAATACGACTTCCTCTAAGTGTAACCACTCTCTTATGGTTTTTCCTTCAGCATTAATTAAAACATTCTTTTTTATTTTATGTGATTCAATAAATAAAAATGTTAAATGAGTTAAAATATCATAAATTTCAGATCTACCTCTTGTTACTTCAATATTCATTTGATCGGCATCTATTCTGTAACAGTTACGCCTTCTTTTAGGAGGTATTATTACAGGGAAAGTTGAGCTTCTAAATCCTTCATCAGCTGTTAAATTAATATATTGAGATTCTTCTATACCAATTGGCAATCTATCGATTACATATTTTAGCCCTGCAAGTTCGGTTTTATCTTCGGCAATGCTACCATAAATTTCCGGACGTAAAAACAACAGAGCTTCGCGTAATGTTTTACCGGATACACCCATTGGTTTATAGAAACCGCGGTTAAAAAGGTGTCGCATACCGATATACAGTCTTTCAATTGCGTTAGAAGACTCTTGAGCTTTAGTTCTTTTAATTAAAGTAGTTTTTTGCATCCCAAATTTTTGCGCAAAAATACAGAAATAATTTTTACTAAGGTTTGTTGATTCCTTATTAATACGTAAAAAGACGGTTTTTATTGCTTTACTTTAATATT
>JALWLM010000050.1:0-669 GCA_027084145.1 Crocinitomicaceae bacterium
GCGTTAGGCCTTATAAATATATAACAGATTATTATTACAGGTTTGCCTCGGCATTTTCCCCCTTGGTTTTACTGCTATTCGGCCTGCCGTTAGCCTTTGCGGGAGAAGGTAGAAAGAAAAAACCTATTACCGGAATTGGTGTTAGCCTTGTTTTAGTTATAATATACTACGCCCTAACTTCACTTGCCTTAAGCTTCGGTGCAAGGCACTACCTACCCTCTTTCTTTGCCGCATGGTTTACCAATTTGCTTTTTTCACTTTCAGGGCTCTATCTTTTTACCAAAATCAAAACCTGATTTCAGCGTTTTTTAAAAAATAATTAGAAATATCTTTTAAACTTAACGGCCTTTCTTATTAAAGGCGTATTATCCTGGAAAAACTCTTTGTCTAAAGTCTTAAGGACTACTTTTGCCTCATCCATTGTATTAAAGATACCGTAACAAACTATAAAACAGGTTGTTCCTTTAAATTTTGTAGGAATAAAGAAAATTATATCTTTTTGCGGTAGCAATTCGATAGCTTTATCCAATGTTTCCTTTTGGCATGCAAGTTCAAGTTGAATAGTGTATGCTTCAGGATTCATTATTAAAGTATTTTCCGAATTGGCAATAAATTCTTTATAGTCTTGTTTGTTAAAGGTTTTTGTACTTTCGGTTGTTTTACCTACTT
>JALWLM010000050.1:679-1701 GCA_027084145.1 Crocinitomicaceae bacterium
TTTCTTCCTTGTGTTGTGTATTGCTTTTCTTGTTAGGTTCTGCTAAATCCTCAGGCATTGCTTTATCAGGCTTTATTTTTTGATTTTCTTCCGGCACAACTGATTCAGTGGTTTTTTCTTCGCTTTCTAATTTTTCCTCTATTTTATTAAGGGTAATATCCTCCGCTGTTATATCCTTAGATTTTTTGACAATCTTAACGGATTTTTCAGGTTTAGAATAAGGTTTCACAGTGTTTTTTACACTTTTGGAATAATAATCATATCCAAAATACCCAAAAGCAACAATAAAGAGTACTAAAATTAAGATCAAATATAAACCCATACTGCTACTTTTTGTTTCAACATATTCTTCTTCTACCACAAATGAATCTTCTTCGCTGACTGATGAAAATGGTTCTGTATCGTTCAATCCTGGTTTAATTTCCTGCCTTGCCGTTTCATAAGGCGAAGATACCGGAATTGTTTTTTCAGGTTCTTCTTGGCTTTCTTCAAATTCTAACTTAAATCCATCCTGCTCAATTTCTTCAACAATAGAGCTTTCTTCTTCAAGTTGTTTTTGAAAATTCTCAAGATACTCTTTCTTTTCCTGAACAATAGTTTCTTTTATATCTTCATATTCTTCAGGTTTTTCTCCATCTTCTTCAAAATCTGATTCATCCAGAACAATTGAACCCATTTCTTTATTATCTTCAACAGTTAGAGCTCCATCATCTTTAAATTTGTCTTCTAAATCCTCTTCGAATGCAGATTGTTCAGAGACACCTCCCTCAAATTCAATAGCCACATCTTCTGCTTTATCTTCTTCTCCTATCAGTTCTTCTACCATTTTAATATTCTCGGTGTCATCCCCCTTCACTTCGTAAATATCGTCTTCTCTGTTTTCTTCTTCAAAACCGATTTCTTCCCCCGCTACGAAAAGAGGGGACTCTTCTCCCGTTTCTTCTTCAATAAGTTTCAGAAATTTTAATGCATAAAAAAGTTTATATACTTTAAAATCTTCAACATCAACCATCCCCGTAATC
>JALWLM010000051.1 GCA_027084145.1 Crocinitomicaceae bacterium
CTTTTGTTTATATTATTCATCCAAGGTACTCTTTAGTTTTAGAGGCAGACATTATCAATAAATTATTTGACCAAGAAATTTGTGTCAACAGTGTTGACAGTTTTTCATTATCTTTATAAGTTTCATAGAATTGTTTCATTCTCCATATACTTCGAGCTGTAAATCTCTTAATTGTCTGGTCATTAAAATCCTGTTTGATTATCTCATTCATTTACTATAAATATTGTTTTATATCATCATATATATAATCTTACTCGTCTCTCTGTTTTTATTTCGTATCATTTATTAAAATCTCTTTTTCAAAATTCTATTGCTCATCATCAAGAAGAAAAATAAGTTGTCATAAAAAAGTATTAAAATATATGAAAACATATAAGTTTCTGAATATTTGATTTAATAAACCTTTAAAAATAAGAAAATTTTTTCTTTGTTAGTGCTTGATTTTGCCGTATATTTACACTCTTTTTTCAGTAGGAGGATTTAAAATGTCAAAAAAGAAAATTAAACCGGTAAAAGCATACAAAAACATTGATTTTTTGACTTCGCATGAAGCTCGCGAACTCAGAGTATTGGCGGAATTCATAGAGCCAGAGTCTCGTTTTAACAAATACAACGTTACGGACACGTTTGTATTTTTCGGCTCGGCGAGAATAAAATCGGAAAAAGAGGCAAAGAAGAATTTACGCGAATTAAAGAAGCGTAAAAATGAGATTAAAAATTTCGAAAAAGAATTAAAAAAAGCAGAACGAGATTTGGAATATTCCAAATATTACGAAGCGGCGCGCGAGCTTTCTTATCGTTTAACCAAGTGGTCGCACGACGTTAAACATCCTGAAAGGAAATTTATTGTGGCAAGCGGCGGCGGGCCTGGAATTATGGAGGCGGCGAACCGCGGCGCGCAAGAAGCGAAAGGGAAATCGGTTGGAATGAACATCAGTTTGCCGTTTGAGCAATACGTGAACGATTACGTTTCGCCAGAGCTTGCGTTTGAGTTTCATTATTTCTTTGTACGCAAGTTTTGGCTAATTTATATGGCAAAAGCGTTGATTGTTTTCCCTGGCGGTTTCGGAACAATGGACGAGCTTTTCGAGGTTCTGACTTTAATACAAACGAAAAAAATCCACAAAAACATGAAAGTGATAATTTTCGGTTCCGAGTATTGGAATAATGTCATTAATTTTGAGGCGTTTGTTGAGTCCGGAACAATTTGTAAAAAAGATTTGAAACTTTTTGATTTTTGCGATACGGTTGACGATGCGTTTGATAAAATCACATCGTTTGTTACGAAAAAATATTTAAGTTAAGAATGAGCAAAAGCCCCATTTGGGGCTTTTTTTATTATTTTCTTGGTTAATATTAAACACTTGCCTAATTTAAAACACACTAATTGAATAAAATTTGTTCTAAATCATACATTTCTTTTATTTGTATGGCACAAAAAATGTTAGTAAAAAATGATATATTGGAATAATAAGTCAATAATTATAAGGAATAATAATAATGAAGTTCGTTGAACTTTTTAAAAAAGCTTATCAATTGTTTAAAGACAGTCGTTTTGACGAAGCTCAAAATACTTTAACTGAAGCTGAAGAAAATTTTGAAGAAAACAACGAAGCGAATTTAACTTTGGAAGATATTTATGTTTTGCGCGGCGTAACGGCTTTGGAGCAGGAAGACGTTGAGTTTGCG
>JALWLM010000052.1 GCA_027084145.1 Crocinitomicaceae bacterium
TGAACTCGCTTGCATCTGAGAGCTTGCATTAGAAATTTCTTCCACGACATTATTTACAGTGCTTTCAATTTCCACCAAACTTTTTTGAGTTCTCTCAGCAAGATTTTTTACCTCATCTGCAACAACGGCAAATCCTCTTCCGTGTTCCCCAGCTCTTGCCGCTTCAATAGCTGCATTTAAAGACAATAGATTAGTTTGATCAGCAATTTCCTTTATAACTTTCAAAATTCCATTAATTTCTTGTGCTTCATCAGATAAAAGTTGTAATTTTCCTGCTAATTCATTTTCATTTTCAGCATTTTCTTGAATATCACTAATAGTGTCTTTAAATACAACTGTAACATTTTCCAAAACACCATAAGTATCATTCATAAATTTCTTAATTTTATCTAAACTGTGAGATTGCTCAGCAATTTTATCTGTCAGCTTTACTACATTATTATAGCTGTCATCTATGATTTTATTTTGTTTCACAATTTCATTTATTATATTATTGAAAGAAGATTTTAAGCGTAAAACAGAAGCTCTATTTTGATCTGCACTATTTTTAGAAGAAATAATAAAGTCATGAATTAAATCCAAAAATTCTTTTAAAGCATTTTTAACCTCTTTAAACTCAGTTACATCCCTTAAATCTATTGTTGAAGTTAAATTTTTACTTTTTGCCAATTCATATATAAATTCTTCTGTTTCATCTAATTTTTTAGAAAGAATATACGCAGACACAAATGTAACTATTAACAATATCAAGGCAATTATTCCTAAAACGATAAATAGATAAGCGCTACTTGATAAGCTATTTAAATCTTCTTGAGTAAAACTTGCTATTTTATCATCCATTTTTTTCAATAAATTAATCTTTAAGGTAATTACCTTAAACCAAACTTCTGGATTAACTCCGTAATTTTCATCTTTAGAAAAAATAATCTTTCTATATTTTTCAACTTCTACAAAAGGCTCTTCAGTAATTGTTTTAAAATATACCTTTTTCATCTTATCATTAGCAGTAGCTAAAGAAGTGTCTAGATAAGTTTTTTGTTCGGTCACTAATTTTACAAATTTAATAGCCATCGCCTTAGAAGCTCTATTTTCAGCAAAAATAACACTACCAACAGCTCTTTCTAGCCCTGCTCTCTCTTTTGCTTTTAAAAAGTTAGTGTAAGAACTTAAATCCAAAGCAATTCTTTTATTAGGAGCTAATCTAGCATTAATTGCAACAATATTCAAAATAGCACTATTCATCTTTGTATACCACTTCACTTCCTCTTGAAAGTCTATTGATTGATTATCAATTTTTCTTCTCATATCATTCAAATTATCCAAATAACCATTAACAACTTTAATGCTAGCACTTAACTCTTCAGGAAATTCAGACATTTTCATACTCTTAACCATTTTTTTAAATGATTTAATCCTTTCATCTGTTAAAATTCTCTGCTTTTGAAGCATATTTCTAAACTTCTTACCTTTAGAACTCAAAAAACCTGCACTCATACCCCTCTCTTTCTGAGTTTCATGAACCAATCGACTTAAAGTTTTACTTAAAACAATAAGAGTTTCTAATTTCGAATTATTTTTGATAAAATTGACCTGCTCATATACATTTTTCCCAATATTAATCCCTACAATAACAATACTTAGAAAAATAACTACCATTAATTTTTTAAATGTCAATGTTTTAATAT
>JALWLM010000053.1 GCA_027084145.1 Crocinitomicaceae bacterium
ATTCATACCATATTGTTTATAAAAAAAGGAAAAATTTTTTTTATAGGTGATGTGGTGTGGATTTAGAGAGCAACTTAAGAGTTCTTTAATGAAGCACAATTTTATTAAAAAAGGATTTATTGTGAGAACAATGATCAAAAGCTTACTAGTGGCTTTAATACTAGTGGTTACAGGTTGTGGTAGAGGTAGTTCAACTACTACTCAAAATGAGGTAAAATCTCAAAAAGTTATTTTTAAATCAGGTTATAATTCTGACAATAAAAATAATCAAATGCAAAAGATAGTAATGTCTCAAGATATAATTGATCAAGCTACTAAAGTTAATATGTTGGTTTTAGATTCAAATTATAATGTTGTATTTGATGAAATTAATCCTATTAAAATTTCAAAAGCTGGAAAAAAAGTTTTTGATGATTTTCAAAAAACTTTTACAAAATCAGGAGATTATCAAGCAATTTACATTGCAAAAGATAATCAAGGCAATGAAGTTGGACGTTCTAATTGGGTTTCATTTACTGTAAGTCTTTTTGATGAAATTTTTGAAGAAGAGGTTTCTGTTAATATGGGGTACATTAGTTTTTATGACTATATATACATAGACTCTATAAAAATTTATGACTCTTCTAAAAAAGTGGTTTTAAATTCTGGTAAAGTTTCATTTTTTGATAACAATGAACTTTGGTCAGAAGAAGAGTATTTTGGAAACAAAGATGGTTCAGTTGAAACAGAACTTTATGTGAGAGTTGGAGTTAATTTAGACAAAATCTGTTTTACAGAAAATGAAGAAAAAACTTGTTATTTACTTCCAGAAGATTTTGATATTTTATCAAAAGAGATTGATTTAGTTAATCTTGAAAAAGAGGTTGTTAAAGAAATTGATTTGATTGATGAAAAAAGAGTGTGTGATATTCGTTTTGATTCTTATATGCCAAATAGAAATATGAGTTTAGATTTTAAGCCATTTCAAAACATTGAAATTTCCAACTGTAAACAAGATGTTGAAATTTATGTTCAAGCTGAAAATTATTTAGATGAACTAGAATATGAGTTAGAAAATTCTGGTACATCAGGCTATGCATTTATTGAAAAATCAGATATTGCTTATGAAGAAGCATTCATTGGTGTTGATGAAGGAATCTCTGGTAAAGTATGGTATGATATTCATTATAATCCTGTTGGTGTGAAATTAGGTAAAGAATATAAACCTAAATTTGAAATAACCTTAAGAGATATGAATGGAAATCTTGTACAGCAAGAAACTCACTTTATGACTATGACTACCTATGGAGAAGAGTGTGAAGATAAGGCAGGCTGTAATGAAGAAGAAATAGATATTCCAAAAAAATAAAAACAAATGGTGAACCTGAAATAAGGTTTTGAACAAAAAAAATAGGTCTTGAGGAGTAACAAATAAAGACATTTTTGGGAGTTGGGCGAGAGCCTGACTTTTTTTGTGGTTAAAAAATTGTGTGTTATTCAAAAAATATTTTTATTGCTGTTTTTTCTGAATATAAAATCTCTGGGAATTAGTACATAGTTTGTGTACTATTTTCAGCAAAGGGTGTGAATATATTTATTTTTTACTAATTTTGCTTTTTAATAAAAGTTATATATAATAAAATTAATATTTTTAATAACAAAAAAATGAAATCAAAAATAAATAAAATTTTAGAAGATATAAGGT
>JALWLM010000054.1 GCA_027084145.1 Crocinitomicaceae bacterium
TATATAAATAACTTAAAAAACATTACCAATGAAACACAAAATTTATCTTTAAATCTTACAAAAAGTGTTCAAAAACAATCCGATATGGTTGCAGAATTGAAACAATACGTAAATGATGTTGAAGATTCACTATCGGATGCAGAAGAAAAAGTAATTACAACAACAGAAGATATTCAAATAACAAAAAATATTTTGGAAAATACATCAAATAAACTCAATGAAGTTGTAAATAAAATTCAAACAGAAATTGAAAAAGAAGATGAGATAAGCTCAAAAATAACAACTTTGGCAGACCAATCAAATCAAATTAAAGATGTCGTAAATATTATAAAAGAAATAGCAGACCAAACAAACCTTTTAGCACTTAATGCTGCCATTGAAGCAGCAAGAGCAGGAGAGCACGGAAGAGGTTTCGCAGTTGTTGCTGATGAAGTTAGAAATCTTGCAGAAAAAACACAAAAATCTCTTAATGAAATTTACAGTGCAATAAATATTATTGTCCAGGGAATTATGGAAGCACAAAAAGAAATTGAAGAAAATTCAAGAAATTTTCAAGAAGTCTTTAAAGAAACAGATGAATTAATAGAAGAAACAAATAAAACTAAAAACTCATTAAATACAACTATTCAAAGAGCAAAACTGGCTACAAAAGAAACCGTAAAAATAAATACACATGTAAGACTTTTAATTGAAACAACAGACAAACTTTTAAAAGAAAGCAATACTTCAAATGAAGTTGCTACAAAATTAAAAACAATAGTTGAAAATCTAAATAATGTAGCAATTCAGTTAAATGAAGAAATTAACAGATTCAAAATTTAAGGCATAAGGCCTTTTCCTGTTATTCTGTCAATCATCCATAAAAATCCAAAAATTCCACCTAATATACTTAAAATAACATAAATTTTATGAAATTTTTTAACCAAAAAATAAATGAAAATCACAATTGCTATAGGAATAGAAATTTCTGGGGGCAGGATATAAAAAAGAAGCATAAACAAATCACCTCCACCTTCGCCATCGGAATAACTAGAAAAGCCACTACTACCTCCTGAGTAGCTATGTCCACCTCCTGGACGCGCAATTACATAACTTGCAAGAAATATAAGTATGAAAGTGAATAGAAATTTATGTAGATTTTTGCGTTTCATAGAGTTTAATTTAAATTTTAATGTTTTAAAGGTCAACTTCTAAATCATCCGGAATCTCATTTACGTCATTTTCTACTGGGGGAACGTACTGGGCTAGAATATTTCTTAAACTAGCTAATTTGCCTAATAACATATCTGTAATAATTTCGCCTCTGTTGAAAATTTCATTAAAATCTTTACGAATATCTTCCCAAATGTGAGGGGGTATCCGTTGTATGAGGCCTTTGTCCGGTACAAAATAGACCATTTGCTCAAATAAAGAGACAAAAACAAGTAAACCAGTCTGCTCAACTGTATCATAAATCGCACCTTTTTGGAAAAGCGCACGGGCGTATACTTCTACGTTGTGTTCCATACGCTTGCGTGAGATAAATGCCTTTTTGAACGGGTAGATAAGTTCGGTAAGTAAATAACCTAACAAAAAACTTACAAGACCAGCAAAACTAATCCAATACGCATTGAAAACCGTAGGACTAAAAAGTAAATATGCCAAAACGACTATTTCAGTCGCAAAACCTATCCATAGCGAAA
>JALWLM010000055.1 GCA_027084145.1 Crocinitomicaceae bacterium
AATTAGGTGTAGAGAAAGAACTTGGAATTACAAAAGAAGATATTGGAAAAAAAATCTCTATTGAAGAGTATAATGAAGCTTGTAGAAAGGCTGTAATGAAATATACGGATGTTTGGAATGACTTGACCCGTAATATAGGGTACTGGGTAGACATGGAACATCCATACATTACTTATGAACCGAAGTACATGGAGAGTGTATGGTGGTTGCTTGGGAAATTATATGATTTAGGATTAATGTATAAAGGATATACGATTCAGCCGTATTCTCCAAAAGCAGGAACAGGATTGTCTTCTCATGAATTAAATCAACCGGGATGTTATAGAGATGTAACGGATACGACTATAGTTGCTCAATTTAAAATGAAAGAAGGGCAGCAAACTCCTTTTAATATAGATGAAGATAAAGAAACATTCTTCTTAGCATGGACAACAACACCTTGGACATTGCCTTCAAATACCGCATTATGTGTAGGTCCGAACATTGATTACGTTTTAGTAAAAACATTTAATCAATATACCGGAAAACCGATTCAAGTGATCCTTGCTAAAAATCTAATAGGATATCAGTTTGGAAAAAAATATGTGGAAGTTGAAGAAAGTTCTGCTTTAGCAGAGTATCAAGAAGGGGATAAAAAAATCCCTTATTTTATTGTTGGAGAATGCAAGGGAAAAGATTTGGAAGGACTCAGATATGAGCAGCTCTTACCTTATGCACAACCGTATGAAAATCCGGAAAAAGCATTTCGGGTAATAACAGGGAACTTTGTTACTACCGAAGATGGAACCGGAATCGTTCATATTGCACCTACCTTTGGAGCAGATGATGCTCAAGTAGCTAAAGAAGCGGGGGTGCCACCCTTGTTAGTGTTAGATGATGCAGGAAATCCAGTTCCATTAGTTGATTTACAGGGTCGCTTTGTGAAACAAATGGGAGAACTTGCAGGAAAGTATGTAAAGAACGAATATTACAATGAGGGCGAGGCTCCTGAGAAATCGGTTGATGTAGAAATTGCAATTCAATTAAAAACAAAAAACAGGGCGTTTAAAGTTGAAAAATATGTTCACAGTTACCCACATTGTTGGAGAACAGACAAACCCATTTTATATTACCCTTTAGATTCTTGGTTTATTAAGACAACAGCTGTAAAAGACCGGATGGTAGAATTAAATAAAACAATTCAATGGAAACCGGAATCTACAGGAACGGGTCGTTTTGGGAAATGGCTCGAAAACCTTAATGATTGGAATCTTTCCCGGTCGAGATATTGGGGAATTCCTATTCCTATATGGTCTACCGAAGATGGCGAAGAGCAAATTTGTATTTCATCGATAAAACAATTGAAAGAAGAATGCGAGAAGTCTGTTAAGGCGGGATTGATGAATGAAAACCCTTTTGTAGATTTCGATGTGGAGGATATGTCGGAGGAAAATTATTCAAAGATAGACTTGCACAAAAATTATGTAGATAAAATTACGCTTGTTTCTCCCTCGGGAAAAGCAATGGAAAGAGAATTGGACTTAATTGATGTTTGGTTTGACTCCGGTTCGATGCCTTATGCACAATGGCATTATCCTTTTGAAAACAAGGATAGAATTGATGAGCGAAAGTCTTTTCCTGCAGATTTTATTGCGGAAGGAGTAGATCAAACAAGAGGATGGTTTTATACGCTTCATGCCATAGCAACAATGGTATTTGATTCAGTTGCATATAAAGCAGTAGTTTCCAATGGATTGGTGTTAGATAAAAATGGACAAAAAATGTCTAAACGTTTGGGTAACGCTGTTGATCCCTTTGAAACTTTAGAGAAATATGGTGCAGATGCTACGAGATGGTATATGATTACCAATGCACAACCTTGGGATAATTTGAAGTTTGATTTAAATGGAATTGTTGAAGTTCAAAGAAAGTTTTTCGGAACATTGTATAACACATATTCTTTCTTTGCTTTATATGCAAATATTGATGGTTTTGATTATTCACAAGACGATATAGCAAATGAAAAACGTCCGGAAATAGACAGATGGATTTTATCTAAATTAAACTCTCTTGTAAAAGAGGTAAATGATGCTTTTGAATCGTATGAGCCAACGAAAGCAGGGCGTTTAATCCAAGAGTTTGTGATTGATCAACTTTCCAATTGGTATGTCCGTTTATCAAGAAGGCGTTACTGGAAAGAAGGTGCAAATACCGAAGATAAATTATCGGCTTATCAAACATTATATACTTGTTTGGAGACTGTTGCAATTTTGTCCTCACCAATTGCACCGTTTTTTATGGATCAAATGTTTTTGGATTTGAATTCGGTGACAAAGAAAAACAAGAAGGAATCGGTTCATTTAGTTGATTTCCCTAAAGTGAAAGAAGAAATCATTAACAAAAAACTGGAAGAGCAGATGGATCTGGCACAAAGAACCTGTTCTTTAGTTTTAGGGCTTAGGAAAAAAGAGAAAATACGTGTTCGACAACCATTACAAAAAATTATGATTCCTGTAATGAATAAAGATTTTAAAGAAAACATAGAGCACGTAGAAAACTTGATTTTATCAGAAGTTAATGTAAAGGAACTCGTTCTTTTAGATGAGGACAATAATATCTTGGTGAAAAAGATTAAACCGAATTTTAAAACTATTGGTCCAAAGTACGGAAAATACATGAAAGCGATCGCGCAAGAAATCAATAAGTTTAATGCGGGAGACATTGCTAAAATTGAAAAAGAGAAAGAGTGGAAAGGAACAATTGAAGGACAAGAAATTAGCCTTTCCATTGAAGATTTTGAGATTACAACAGAAGATATTCCCGGATGGAAAGTGAGTTCAGAAGGTAATTTAACCGTTGCTTTAGATGTGAATATTACAGAGGAGCTAAAATCAGAAGGAATAGCAAGAGAGTTTATTAATAGAATTCAAAATTTAAGAAAAGATTCAGGGTTAGATGTTACCGATAGGATTTTGATAACAGTGGAAACGACACCAGAGATACAAGAGGCGATTAAAAAACACAAGAATTACATTTGTAATGAGGTTTTAGCAAACGAAATTGCTTTTGAACAAATAAATTCAAATGATATTTTAACAACAAGTCTTGTTCAATCAGATAATACAAAAATTACAATAAAACGTCTTTCTGTTGTGAGATAGCAATCCAAGAATAAGTAATCTATATTTAAAAATGATAGATGTTTTCTTATATCTTCGTTTTGATTTGGTAAGTTATTTGCCTTGTGAGTAAAGAATTTTAAAAACAAACAACATGAAAAAAGTAGTATTTCTTTTTATTGGATTAGTGTTCTCATTTAGTTTAAGCGCACAAGAACATGGTGCAGAAACAAAAAAAATTCCTTCAGTACAATTAAAAGATATGGAGGGTAATCCGGTTAACACAGCGGAACTTGGAATTGACGGACCTATCATTGTTAGCTTTTGGGCGACATGGTGTTCTCCTTGTAAGAGAGAGTTAAATACAATTCACGAGTTATATCCTGATTGGCAAGATGAGACAGGGGTGACTTTAGTTGCAGTTTCTATCGATGATGAAAAAACAAAAAGAGGAGTTCCGTTGTATGTCAATGGAAAAGGTTGGGAATATGTGGTCTTAATGGATCCGAATGGAGACTTTAAAAGAGCGATGGGAGTCAATAATGTTCCTCATACCTTTCTCGTAGATAAAGAGGGGAATATTGTGTATTCACATAATAACTTCGCTCCCGGAGACGAAGAAGAATTATATGAACACTTATTAAAAGTAGTAGGTAAAGAATAAAAAAACATTGATGCCGTTTCATAAAATGAAAAAAATTATTTCTTTAATTTTAGCTGCAACTCCTCTTTTGACATTTGCTCAAACAGAGGAGTTTAGTGTTACAGGAAATGCAGAGGCTATCTTCCAGTATTTAAACAAGGACACTTTAATCGGAGCAAATCAACCGGCGGAGAAAGCACTTCTTAACAGCTATATGAATGTTTTTATGAGATATAAGAACTTCAAGGGCGGAATGAGACTAGAGTCTTATTTACCAAGGATTCAAGGATATCCGAACCGTTTTGATGGAACAGGACTTGGGATGAGGTACGTGGGTTATGAAAATGATTTTGTAGATGTAACACTGGGCTCTTTTTATGAGCAGTTTGGCTCAGGAATGATTTTAAGAACTTATGAAGATCGTGCATTGGGTTATGACAACTTTTTAGATGGATTAAGGATTATTCTTCGACCTAAAGAAGGGATACTACTAAAAGGTGTTTATGGGAAGCAACGTTTATCTTTTGAAGATGGTAAGATTGTCCATTCTCAAGGAATTGTAAGAGGAGCAGATGCTGAACTTCATTTAAACAGCGTGTTAAAACCATTGAAAGATAAAAAACTTGATGTTTCCGTAGGAGCGTCTTTTGTAAGTAAATACCAAAAAGACGACAGAGATGATTTAATTCTTCCCGAAAATGTAGGTGCTTACGGAGGGAGATTAAATATGCGATATAAAATGTTTACATTAGACGGAGAGTATATCATTAGAGAACAAGATCCATCAGTTGATAATGGTTATATTTATAATTTTGGGCATGCAGCATTAATCAATTTTGGATATTCTCGAAAAGGACTGGGAATAACGCTTTCTGCTAAGTCTGTAGATAATATGAGCTTCCGTTCAGATAGAAATAAACAACTACAAGACGTATTTATTAATTATTTACCGGCTTTAAATAAAACACATACATATAATTTAGTGGCAACATTATATCCTTATGCGACACAGCCATTAGGGGAAATCGCTTACCAAGCAGAAGTGCTTTATACGATAAAAAGAAAAACAAAATTAGGAGGGAAGTATGGGGTAACGTTGAATGCAAATTACTCATGTGCTTATCGTCCGAATCAAACCAATATTAATCCGGGGGACTCTTCAAGAGTTGTTTATACAACGAAACCATACGACATGTCGGATAGCCTTTATTGGCAAGACATCAATTTCAGTATTTACAAGAAGTTTTCAAAGAACTTTAACTTGAAATTAAACTATTTTAATATCACCTTAAATAATGATGTTGCAAAAGTAACCGGAGATGCTCATGGATTAATAAAATCGCATATTGGAGTAGCGGAAATGGGTTATAAAATCAACAGGAAGCATTCATTAAGAGCTGAGTTACAAGGATTATTTGTGGAAAAATATCACGGGCAAATCAATGATAAAGGGAATTGGGGAACAGTAATATTAGAATACAGTATTTCTCCAAAATGGTTTTTTAGTATAATGGACCAATACAACTATGGGAATCCCACCCCATCAAAAAGAATTCATTATATCTATGGTTCTTTTGGATATATTAAAGAATCAACAAGAATCACGATTGGTTACGGGAGACAAAGAGCAGGTTTATTCTGTGTTGGAGGAGTTTGTCGATTTGTTCCGGCTTCCAATGGTTTAACGGTATCATTTACACAAAGTTTTTAAGATTAAACGACATGAAAAAGATTTTATATTTCTTATTTTTTAGCGGGTTGCTAGTTGCTTCTTGTGATAAAGTAGAAAACCCATATCCGAATTTACCTAGTTCAGATTTAGACTGGTCACTTTATCCCGGGGGAGATAGTGCTACCTATGCTTCCAATGGTCTTTGGCCTTCTTTCGCTGCTAATACAAACACGAACAGGAATGTTTTAATTGAAGACTTTACAGGACATTTATGTTTTAATTGTCCTGCGGCATCTTATGAGGCAGAACAAATTGCAGATGCAAATCCCGGAAGAGTATATGTTGTAGCGAATCATACAGGGCCGCAAATATATGATCCGAATTGGAATGGAAATCCTCCAAGTGGGTTTAACCAGGTATATACAAGTGGTTTGTATAAACATAATTTTTGTTTTGATGAAGGATTACAGATAGGAAGTTATTTCGGAGCAGAATGGCCGTCCTCTAATTTTTTTGCAAATCCTTCAGGGATGGTAAGCCGTAAGGCTCAAAATGGGCAACCGGCTTCAGCTTATACGGAATGGAGTAATAAAGCATCAACGATTTTAACGGCAAATGAGTTAAAAGTGAACTTACAGTCAGCATCTAATTATTTTCCTTCTACAAGAGGGTATTTTTTGCATGTGGAAGTTGACATTTTAGACAATACATTAACTCCGGATGATTTAGCAGTGGTTACATTCTTAGTCGAAGACTCTATTGTTCGTCCACAATATTTCCCCGGAGGTGTAGATAGTGTAAATTATGTTCATCATGATGTTTTAAGAGATTGCTTAGATGGAAGATTTAAAGGAAGGGATTTGAGTGACGCTAGGGAAGAAAATGGCAAATACTATTTAGATTACACCTATAAACTTCCCGATGAGCCTCAATACAATACGGATAATCATTCTTTTGAGGCCAACAATATGCATGTGCTTATTTTTGTGAGAGATAAAAACACAGAAGAAGTATATCATATTATAAAAGAAAAGATAGAGTAAAGAGGTATTTTATTTTAAAACAGGAAGACAAAAAATTTAAAATACGGTTTTATTTTTTTACTTTTGCAAAGTATTAAAATTAAGTTTAACCGAATAAAAAAAATAAAAATGGTATTAGTAGGTCAAAAAGCTCCATCTTTTACAGCAGCAGCTGTTGTTAATGGAAACGAAATAGTTGAAAACTTTTCATTGGATCAATATCTGGGCAAGAATCATGTTGTATTCTTCTTTTATCCAAAAGACTTCACTTTTGTTTGCCCGTCAGAATTACATGCTTTTCAAGCAGCATTAGGAGAATTTGAAAAAAGAGGAGTGAAGGTTGTTGCATGTTCAACGGATACAGAAGAATCTCACTGGGGATGGCTACAACAATCAAAAGAGGAAGGAGGTATTAAAGGAGTAACTTATCCAATTGTAGCAGATACAGCAAAAACAATTTCTACGGCATTTGGAGTTCTTGCAGGAGAATATGGTTATGATGAAGAAGGAAACTTTGTTGCAACAGGACCTATGATTGCTTATAGAGGATTATTCCTAATTGATAAAGAAGGAATAGTACAACATCAAGTTGTAAATAATTTTCCATTAGGTAGAAGTGTAGATGAAGCGTTAAGAATGGTAGATGCTTTACAATTTGTTGAAGAAAATGGAGAAGTTTGTCCTGCAAACTGGCACAAGGGAGAAGAAGGGATGAAGCCTACTTTTGATGGAGTAGCAGAATATTTATCAAAGCATTAGCCAAATAATATTTAGGTAAAATGAAAACGAGGCAGTTATGTATGTCTCGTTTTTTTTATACATTAGTGAAAAAGTTTTAAAGGAGGATGCAACTTTTGTTTAAATAGAGCGTCTACCTAAAACGATTTAAATAATTAATAAACTCATGAAAATGAAAAAACTACTATTAATAAGTCTTTTGTTTCTAACAATAAGCGCAAGAGCACAGCAGTTAATTCCGTCTGATGAATGGCAAGATTTGTATAAGGATTCAAATGTTGAGATTTCAACAAAGAAAACAACATGTGAAATGGGAACATATCATTTTACTTATGCACAATTAAAAATTACAAACAAAATAAATAGCAAAAAAACAATATCTTTTAGAGTAAATAGATTTTATGAAGATGGATGCGTAGGATGTACAGGAGAAGAGTCTGTTTTTACGGTTAACCTAGCTCCCGGTCAGACATTGGTAAGCGATTGTTCGACTAATCAAAACTTATTGGTTTTGTTAAGTAACCCTCTTCAAAAAAATCATCAAAAATTAAAATATATAGAACTAA
>JALWLM010000056.1 GCA_027084145.1 Crocinitomicaceae bacterium
TTTCAAATCTTATCAAAAAAACAAATTCTTGCAAATTCAACAATCCTGAGTTCAAGAATTAATTGCAACACCTTGGTTTAAAATTAAAATCAAGATGTATGAAAAAGAAGAACAAAAAAAAAGAAAAAAAGGAAAACAAAATCACAAGAAAACCATTAACATTAAGAGAAAGAATAGAGATAGAAAAGCTCTACTACTATGGAGAATCTATCTCAAATATAGCAAAGAGGCTAAAAAGACAAAGAAGCACAATCTATCGTGAAATAAAAGGAAGACCAAGAACAGGAACAGGCAGATACAGAGCAGATGTCTCTCACAACAAAGCACTAAAAAGAATAAGCAAAAGAGGAAATAAAAGGATTCTTGATAAAACGAAGATCTTAAAAATCATGTGATAGCTAAGTTAAAGGAAAGCTGGTCTCCGGAGCAGATAGCGGGAAGACTAAAAGAAGTGGATTACCCTAATGACAAGAGTATGCATATCTCCTATGAAGCAATCTATCAGTACATATACGCACAGATACACAGAGAAGGAAACGGAAAGCTAAAGAAAGGGTGTGTTGATTTAAGAATGTATCTTCCGAGAAGACACAAAAGAAGAGCAACAAAAGGCGCAAGAAAGGCAAAAAAACTTGAAAGAATGGCTTCTTTACCTTCCATTGATGAAAGACCAGATATCGTTGACAAAAAGACTCGCATAGGTGACTGGGAAGATGACCTTGTTGTATCCAGAGTATCAAAAGCATGTATTAAAAGCATAAGTGAAAGAAAAAGCGGTGTTGTGTCCTTTTCTAAAATAAAAAACAAAACAGCCAAAGAAGCGGATAATGCTTTAGTAAAGAAACTTAAAAAGATTCCTTCACCTTTCAGACTTACCTTAACAAGAGACAGAGGCACAGAGAACACGGACTGGGAATATGTTAAACAAGCATTAGATATTGATGTCTACTTTGCTCATCCTTATCATTCTTGGGAAAGAGGTGGCAATGAAAACAACAACGGACTGCTTAGAAGATACTTTCCTAAAGGAACTGACTTTGCTAAAATCTCAGATGAAGAACTTGCAAGGGTTGAGTGTCTTTTAAACACTGGGCTAAGAAAAAGGCTTGGGTTTAAAACCCCTGCCGAGGTGTTTTATGAGGAGACTGGTGTTGCAATTATTTCTTGAATGTAGCTTTGACATCGATAAAAATAGCGTTAGCGTCACATCTGCACAATGATAGTGTTTATTTATAAACGTGTTGAATGCTCATGGTAATGGCCATCTGGCGCGGGGGCAGTGCCTGGGCGGTGGGAGTGGGATTCGAACCCACGGTGCCTGCAAAGGCACACACGCTCTCCAAGCGTGCGCGTTCAACCACTCCGCCATCCCACCGTGCATAAAATATACCAAAAAATTAAAAGTTCGCAAAATTTATAAAATACCTGAAAATACTCTACTATTTTTAGCATCGGAAATGGGCCGACAAATTGAAAAACGCGCCCAAAAGGGTTGCAACCCATTCAATACGTTTTCGTTCGGTCCGTAGCAAACTATAATAAATGCCCCGTAACTTGCTGCGAGATATTTTTATTGTAAATGCTGCAAAAGCTTGTCCGCATCTTTGCCAAGCAAGGCGCGCACTCTTTCTTCAACTGGCGGGTGTGTAGAGAATAGTTTTGATATAAAGCTTGTAA
>JALWLM010000057.1 GCA_027084145.1 Crocinitomicaceae bacterium
CGACCTATATGGTCCATGTGAGCATGTGAAATAAAAAGATAGTCCACATCAGCAGGGTCATATTCAAAGTCTCGCCTGTTTAAATCTGACGCAAAGTGCCCACCTTGGATTAAACCACAATCAAGCATTATTTTTTTATCCTCAAGCTCCAGTATAAAATTGGCTCCGGTAACATATCCGGCCCCTCCGTAAAAATGTATTTTTGATTTTTGCATAATATGAGTATATCATATTGATTTTTCATATAGTTTATGTAATCATACAAATCATGAAAGAATCTACGGCGACTACAAAATCTTATCATGTTATAGATATCCTGCGTGAACTGAAGCAAGAAGGCCTGGATTTATCTTGTCGCAATGAAGATGGAAGTATTGATATCGCAACACTTTTCAAAAAGTGGTATTCCATACTTAGCGGTGAAAAAGAACCAGAAGCAATAACAGAAGAAATGCTATTAAAAATTATAGACACATTGGTATACGATGATCCAAGTCAACGAAAAAGAAAACGCCTTAAAGAGATAAAGAAAGAGATAATAAATAACCTTAAAACCGATGAGGGCAATAATGACTTTGACTATACTCTTCTAAAGTTATTCTCTCAAAAAATTCAGAAAATTTTTGATGATGACGGAAATCTATTATTCCCTGATTTAGACAATATTGATTTTATATTTACAGTGGCTGAAAATAAAAATGATTTATTTAAAATATTGCACGAACACTTGGATAATTTACCAACGTTGCTTAAAATAAGATTTATAAACAAACTTAAAATTTATATGCAACACATGTTTGGGAAAATATCTTCTAAAAAAATAAAACCTATAAAAAGACGTATATATGATGCTATAGATACACTCAAGCATAAAGTATCTACTAGAGAGCGCTGGTTTGATGAATTGGGAGATTTGCTGGACAATTACTATATGTTACGGGCAGAAATATCCAAAATCAAGACAAAAAAAGAGGCTGCGGATGCAAAAAGCATGGACATAGTACTTGTTGAAACTCTCAAATTACTGTCCGAAGAAGAGCGACGTAAATTGCTGAGCTTTTTAAGTAAATATAAAAACTTTCCAAATTCAAAAAAACAATTTTTATATAACACCATTCGTAGACTTAAAGATGGATCTGATGCGCTTGAAAATTTAGATGTCAAACATTTAAAGCCTAAGGGAATGAACAAATTTCGTATACGCTTCATGGCTAACAATAACGAATATCGTATAGTATATAAAACAATTAAAAAACGCGGGAAAACCAAGCGTGTAATACTACATATACTTAAACGTGAAGATGCATACGACAAGTAAACAGGCGTTTTGGAAACCAAAACGCCTGTTTACTTGTCGTGGGTATTTACCTGGTTTTCTCCCAGGTGGGTGATCTCAACTGACATGCCACGACATGCAGCGATGTTGACCTCCCTGAATGTGATCCAAGCAGGATATACCCACGACTGACCTTATTATACACCCATTCAAGACAAAAAGGTACTTGACGAGTTAAGAGCTTAAATGTATAGACGCCCCGGAGCCTAAAGACTCCGGGGCGTCTATAATAAAATAATTTAAGTTACTCCAAAATTCCGTCCAAATTTACATCATAAAGAATTGCATCCTGCACTAGTCTGTAGTGCAAAAGCTCATTCTCATCAAACCAGATTGGAA
>JALWLM010000058.1 GCA_027084145.1 Crocinitomicaceae bacterium
ATAGAGAAGAGGGCTTTGCCCTCTTTTTTTTATCTTTACTTTTTTTAATGATGATAAGAAAAATTTATCTTTCTATTTTATTTATTTGTTTTTCTATTTCAATAGAAGCGCAATCGTTTTCTCTTCCGGATACGATACAATTAGATTATAGAATAGTTCCTTTAGACTCTGTTGATGTTTCCTTTTCATCATTACCAACCTCTTTTGATGGGGGTAGGGAAGTATTAAGCTTCAACGGCTTATCAACAAATCGATTGTATGAAGATTACAAGGGGTTTATTTCCTTGCCTCAAATAAGGTATAAGAAAATGAAATTTTCCGCTTTACCGCATTTAGGCTTCGGGTATAGTTTTGGAAGTCAAGGAACACAGTTTTTAAAAGCAGAATATCAACAAGCATTTAATGATAGTTTAGTACTGAATATCGATTATCAGAGAAATGTGAGTATCGGTATATTGAGAAATTCTAATTTTTCAAGAGATCATGTGACGGCTCAACTTCAACGTATAGGTCGAATATATAGCTTTTATTTTAAAGGTGGGTTTTATGGAGGAGAAATACATCATCCGGGAGGAATTTTGACCGACACGCTCATTGAAAATTTCGGTTTGGAATTTTCTCCTGTTAAAAAAGACAACGCTTTTAGCACTAATAAGCAAGGACATCTTTTATTAGAAAATGAATTTAACCTTTGGAAAAAAGATTTCTATCGAATAGCAGTAAACAGTCATCATGAATATCAAATTATCAATCGAGAGTTTCATGAGACAGGAGATTTGGCCAATCTATATCCTGCAATATATATCGATTCATTTAAAACAAGAGAACAATATAATTGGGCAAGTATTCAAAATGGAATAGGTTTGTCTTTTATAACAAAACGGCTTTGTTTTAAAACTTTGTTTCATCACAAATATTGGGATTATCAAAATCTGGGGCAACATTTGGATACCAATGAATTTGGCTGGAGTACTCATTTCTCATTTAGACAAAAACAATGGTTTTTAAAAGGTGATTTTTATCAAAACATGATAGGAGGTTTCGGGGAGCAAACAGGAAGTTTAACGGCAGCAATAAAATTAACACAACAATGGAGAGGGGGAGTAAAATTCCATTATGAAAAAACAGCTCCGAATCCAATGCAGCGAAGATATTACGGAAATCATTTTTCTTACAACAATTTAAATACTATTCGATTACAAGAAGCTTATGATGTGAAGTTGAATGCTCACTGGCACTATAAAAATTTAAAAGCAACATTATTTTCCGGTTATTACCATATCACGTCCCGTTATTTATTTGATGGAAATCAATGGATATATACTTTATTAAATGATGATTTTTATTCCATAGGAATAAAGGGAGCGGTAAAATATAAGTGGCTTCATGTGCATCCAATGATAACTTATCGAAATTCAAAATATTTACCGAATCTTCAAGTGGGAGGAAGAGTTTTTGCCAAAGGAGGACTCTTTAAAGCTAAAAAGTTGAAAGCAATATACGGGATTGACCTTGATTATATATCTGATTTCACAACTAAAGTCTATCATCCTTTGATGGATGCTTTTATTTTTGGAGATTTACAGGAGGGAAATTTTCAAACTGTAATGAATATGCATGTATTTACTGCTTTTGAGATTGATCAATTTCGTTTCTTTTTCCGTTTTGAAAATTTAGGATACTTATGGAATGATAAACGCAATGAGGTTATCGTGGATTATCCTATAATGAAAACAAGATTAAGGATAGGGTTAACTTGGGATTTTTTCAATTAGTCTTTATTTTCTAGTATCTTAGATATTGGTATGAGAGGAGATAAAATAAAAAATTGGATTAGAAAGAGAAAAAACAGGAGAGAACAAATGTCTCCTGAAGAGATTTATCATAAAATTTTAGAAGGAGATCGTGTGGCTTTGAGCTTGGGAATTACCTTGATTGAAAGTACCAATAAAGAGCATCGAAAAGAAGCGAATAGATTGTTGCAGTTATGCCTGCCTCATAGTGGAGCATCAATCCGTATAGGAATTACGGGAGTGCCGGGGGTAGGGAAGAGTACATTTATAGAATCTTTCGGTCAAATTTTAATCAAATCGGGGAAAAAAGTAGCTGTTTTAGCTGTGGACCCTACAAGTTCGGTCTCAAAGGGAAGTATTTTAGGAGATAAAACACGTATGCAAAAACTATCTTCAGATCATCGTGTTTTTATTCGTCCTTCTCCTGCAGGGGATACTTTGGGAGGAGTTGCCAGAAAGACAAGGGAAAGTATCATTCTTTGTGAAGCGGCAGGGTTCGATACGATTCTGATAGAAACCGTAGGAGTAGGGCAATCTGAAACCGTTGTAAAGTCAATGGTGGATTTCTTTTTATTGCTAATGTTGGCAGGTGCGGGAGATGAACTGCAAGGGATAAAAAAAGGAATTATGGAAATGGCAGATGCATTGGTCATTACCAAAGCAGATGGAGACAATATTAAAAAAGCTAAAATGGCTGCAAGAGAATATAAAAATGCTTTGCATCTTTTTCCTCCGAATCCTAACGGATGGGAACCGAAAGTCTTAATTTGCAGTGCTTATGAAAACACAGGTATAAAAGAGGTGTGGGAAACGATTCTATCATTTTTTAATCATGTGAAATTAAATTCTTTTTTTGAAAAAAATAGAATTGAACAAGATAAAAAGTGGTTGTTAGATACACTTAAAGAAATGATTTTAGAAGATTTTTTCGCCGATGCAAAAATGATAAAAAAATTGAAGGAAATAGAAAAAGAAGTAGCGCTTGGAAAGATGACCTCTTTTTTAGCTGCAGAAAAAATATACACGTATTACAAAAATGAAAAAGGAATTTAAAATCAACGGGGATTATATTGAATTGATTCAATTATTGAAAGTGTTGGGTATTGCACAAACAGGAGGTCACGCTAAGATGATTGTAGATGAAGGCATTGTTATTAGAAATGGTGAAATAGAAACCAGAAAACGAGCAAAGCTTATCTCCGGAGATATTCTTCAAATTGAAGATATGGAAATTATTTTATTGTAAAAATGCTGAACATTACATTCCCGGTAAACCTCCCATCCCTTTCATTTGTTTCATCATCTGTCGCATTTTTCTGGGATCACTCATCATTTTCATCATTTTTTTGGTGTCATTAAATTGTTTTAACAATTTGTTGACTTCTTGCAGGCTTCTTCCCGAACCTTTAGCAATACGTTGTTTTCTGGATGTGTTGATGATTTCCGGATGCTCTCTTTCCTTTTTTGTCATCGAATAAATAATTGCTTCAATATGTTTAAATGCATCGTCTTCGATTTCAACCCCCTTCATCATTTTTCCCATTCCGGGAATCATTCCCATTAAATCTTTCACATTACCCATTTTTTTAACTTGTTGGATTTGTGAAAGAAAATCATTGAAGTCAAATTGATTCTTTTTTATCCGTTTTTGAAGTCGTTTTGCTTGTTCTTCGTCAAATTGTTCCTGTGCTTTTTCTACTAAGGAAACAATATCTCCTTTACCTAAAATCCTGTCGGCCATACGGGCAGGGTAGAAAACATCAATGGCATCCATTTTTTCACCCGTACCTACAAATTTGATGGGTTTATTGACAACTGTTTTAATGGTTAAAGCCGCACCTCCTCTGGTATCTCCGTCAAGTTTAGTTAAAACAACCCCGTCAAAATCAATCACTTCATTAAATGCTTTCGCGGTATTGACTGCATCTTGACCGGTCATTGCATCAACGACAAATAATGTTTCAGTCGGTTGAATTGCTTCTTTGATTGCGGCAATTTCATCCATCATTTCTTTGTCAACAGCTAAACGTCCTGCGGTATCGATGATTACAACATCAAAGCCTTTACTTTTAGCATATTGTATTGCTTCTTGAGCTATTTTGACCGGATCTTTCTCTTCTCTGTTAGAATAAACTTCAATATCTAACTGTTCACCTAAAACATGTAGTTGGTCAATAGCAGCCGGACGATACACATCGCAAGCAACTAATAGAGGTCTTTTACCTTTCTTTTTCTTTAAATAATTAGCTAACTTTCCTGAGAAAGTTGTTTTACCCGAACCTTGAAGTCCGGACATTAAAACAATTCCCGGTTTTCCTTTTACATGAATTTCAGATTCATTTCCTCCCATTAAATCGACCAATTCTTCATGGCAGATTTTGATTAATAATTGTCCGGGAGAAATCGCTGTTAGTACATTTTGTCCTAATGCTTTTTCTTTGACTCTTTTCGTAAAGTCTTTTGCTATTTTATAATTGACATCGGCATCAAGAAGAGCTCTGCGGACTTCTTTTAATGTTTCCGCAATATTGATTTCCGTAATCTTTCCTTGACCTTTAAGGTTCTTAAACGCTCGTTCAAATTTTTCCGTTAAATTATCAAACATAATTCTTATTGTTTTCTAGTGCAAAAATAAGCAGAAATTTACTTATACCCCTGTTTGTGACTCGGAAGTTATTGCTTCTTGCTCTTTTTTTGACAATCGGGCAATTTTGATATTCAAATAAGCAAACAGAACAGTCATTATCGGACTAAGTAAATTAAAGAAACAATACATCCAATATTGTCCTGTTGCAACTCCCAAAACGGTAGATTGAGTCGCTCCACAAGTATTCCAAGGGAATAAAACAGAGGTTACAGTTCCCGAATCTTCAAGTGTACGGCTTAAATTTTCAGGTTTTAACCCTCGCTCAGGATAAATATCTTCATACATCTTTCCGGGAACAACAATGGCTAAATATTGATCCGATGTTGTGGCGTTGAAAAATATACAAGTAGTAGCAGTTGTTGCTACCAAAGACCCCGTGTCAGAGGCAAATTTTACCAAAGTATGTGTGATTTTTTGTAATAACCCTGCAGCTTCTAGAACACCTCCGAAAATCATCGCACATAATATCAGCCAAATGGTATTGAGCATTCCTTGCATTCCTCTCGTTGAAATAAGAGCATTAACTTCTTCATTTCCCGTTTGAATATTGGTAGATACAGTTATGGCATCTATCACGGTAATATAAGAAGCTTTAGCATAATCTTTCATATTTCCTGCTATTTCGAGTATAACATCAGGTTGAAAAATGATTGCTGTAATTCCTCCTAGTAAAATACCGATAAAAAGAGCAGGAATCGCTTTTACTTTTTTAATAATCATGATGACAACAATCGCAGGAGTAATAAAAAGGATAGGAGAGATGTAAAATTTGTTATCAAGTGCTTTTAGCATTGAGCCAACTCCTTTACTCACTTCTTGAATATCAGTGTTTAATCCAATAATGAGAAAGATCATTAAAGTGATAATGATAGAAGGAAAAGTGGTAATTGTCATGTATTTGATATGTGTAATTAAATCAGTTCCAGCCATCGCCGGAGCCAAATTTGTAGTATCTGAAAGAGGAGACATTTTATCTCCAAAATAAGCACCTGATATAATAGCCCCTGCAACCATTCCTTCATGAATACCTTGTGCCGTTCCTATTCCGATTAGGGCAACACCGACAGTGGCAACAGTTGTCCAAGATGAACCGGTAGCCAGGGAAACAATGGCACTGACAATACACGCGGTAACTAAGAAAACAGAAGGGTGAATGAGATCTAATCCATAGTAAATCATTGTGGGGACAATTCCTGAAATCATCCATGTTCCGGCTAATGCACCGATAAGTAATAAAATCACAATGGCGGAGATCGCTGTTCCGATACTATGTACAATTCCTTTTTCCAATTGTTTCCATCCAATACCTAAATACAATGCAACAAAAGTTCCAACCATAGCAGAAAATAGTAACGCAATTTGATTGGCTCCACCAATAGCATCGTCACCAAAAACTTGGACATTGAGTACCAGTAAAAAAATCAATACTAAAATCGGAAATAAAGCAAGGAAAAAAGAGGGTTGTTTATGATTCATAACTCGTTATTTATTTTTATAAAAAATAAGGATCATTGCCGGTAACATTGTTAAATCCGCAATCAAAGCTACAAATAATGTGATGCATAACAAAAAACCGAGGTAAAAGGTTCCTAAAAAATCAGAAAAAATGAGAAGTAAAAAACCGGAACAAAGAATCAAAGTAGTTAAAATCATAGCTTTTCCGGTAGTTAAATAACTTCTTTTTAATGCGTAAATTTTACTCTTTCCTTTCATGATTTCATACTTGAATTTTCCTAAAAAATGAATGGTGTCATCAACGGCTATTCCAAATGCAATAGTAAAAATAATGGAAGTACTTGTTTTCAACTCAATCCCCAAGAATCCCATGATTCCTGCAATGACGAATAAAGGGAATATATTTGTGATGATGCTGATGAGTAACATCACCGGTGAACGATATACAATCATCATGATAATGGCTACAATAACCACGGAAATAAGTAACCCTTTGACTAAACTGATAGCCATATATTGTAGGTTTTTATCAATAAGATGAGCGGTTCCGGTAATGACGTATTTTATTTTTCCATTAAGTGTTTTGTCGCTTAAGAATTTTTGAAGTTTTCGATTCTTTCCTGATACTTTATCATTTCCCCAGTCGGGAATCGTTCCGCTAATTCTGAAAATGGTTTCCGAAGAATCTATAATTTGATGATATAATTTCCCTTGCTCTATTCGTTTTAATAATTTCACTTGTTTTCTTAATTCACGTTTTGAATTTGTAAGGGTAAAATATTTTTCCTGACCATTATGTTTGGATCGGTTAATCATTTTTAGAATATGAACGGGGGAAGTTTTCAATTGAACTCCATATTGTTCTTCAAGGTAAGTTTCAACTTTGTCTAAAATTTTCAAAACTTCTTTGCTCCAAGGTTTTACATCTTTTAGTTCTACTGCTAATTCAAAAGGTCGAACTCCTCCGTAATGTTGGTCTAAAAAATTGAAATCTTGTTTAATGGCTTCTTTTGGACTCATATCGTCCATTAAGAAATTATTGCTTTTAATTTGTGTGATTCCCCAAAAAGAAATTAAGAAAATAAAAAAGCTACCCCAAAGTATATTTTTCCTATAATGAAGAACGAATAAGAATGATTTTTCTAAAAGTTTTTTCCAATAATGCTCTTTAGCGTTTTTCCGTACATATTTAGGTCCCGGAAACAAATAAAATAAAGGAGGGAGTAATAAAAAAGTTAAAACAAAGGCGAGTAATACTCCAAATCCCATGGTTAAACCGAAAACCTGAATAGGCTCAACTTTAACAAAATAAAGAGAGAAAAAACCAATGGCGGTTGTTAAAGAAGTTAGAAATGTAGCTAAACCGACTTCCGAAACAGCAGTTTTGATAGATTTTCTTCCGACACCATATTCTCTCAAAGCATCTAGATATCTCGATACAAGATGTATGACGTCAGACATGGATACGATAAACATGATAGAAGGTAATATGGTAAGCAGGATGTTCATGGGGATATCTAAAACCGACATCATTCCTGCCACCCAAATCATGGATGAGAAAATAACAATTTGAGGTATAAGAATTCCCCATAATGAACGAAAAGCTATAAATAAAAACAAGACAATTAAAACAGCACTTAATCCGGAGAATAAGAGCATCTCAAAAGTCATTTTATGGAGATAATAGCTTTGCCCTACAATTCTTCCAACAATTCTCACATTATCAAAATCAAATTCAGACTTTAGTTGATTAATGCTTTGAAGGAGCTCATCACTTTTCTTTTTAGATAAATAATCATCATGCCTGATATAAATACTAATTGATTG
>JALWLM010000059.1 GCA_027084145.1 Crocinitomicaceae bacterium
AAAATAAACACACATTTCAAAAGAGGCATGATTGGCGGGTATGTTGAGAATTAATAACAAACCATAAAAAGGAACAAATAAGGGATTAAAAATCCATGAAACAAATTCTGCTATATTTTTCATTACAATTCCTTTCGAAGTCGTGCTACGGGAATATTTAATTGTTCTCTATATTTAGCGACTGTTCTTCGTGCAATATTATACCCCTTTTCTTTAAGCAGAGCAGCCAGTTTTTCATCTGTTAATGGTTTTCTTTTATCTTCATTTGCCACGGCTTCTGATAGTATTTTCTTCACCTCTCTGGTTGAAACTTCTTCTCCGGAACTTGTCGACAATGATTCTGAAAAGAAATATTTTAAAGGAAATATTCCATGGTCTGTTTGAACGTATTTACTATTTGCAACACGAGATACTGTAGATATATCCAGATTAACAATTTCAGCAATATCTTTAAGAATCATCGGTCGCATTTTAGTTTCATCTCCCGTTAAGAAAAATTCTTTTTGATAATCTAAAATCGCTCTCATTGTGGTTAGCAGGGTATTTTGTCTTTGCTTTATAGCATCAATAAACCATTTCGCTCCATCCAATTTTTGCTTAATAAACAACGTTGCTTCTTTATCTGCTTTTGATGTCTTCGCTCCCTCAGCATAGCGTTTCAGCATATTTTGATACGTTTTACTCACTTTTAAATCCGGAGCATTTCTTCCGTTTAGTGTTAACTCCAACTTTCCATTGTTTTCGGTTACAATAAAATCAGGTATAATTTGCTGATAATTTCCCGCGGCTTCTCTCATCGAGCCCCCCGGTTTCGGATTAAGTTTTACGATTTCTTTAATAGCATCTTTGAGGTCTTCCTCTTCGATTTCCATCTTTTTTAGTATCTTATCGTAATGCTTTTTACTAAACTCTTCAAAATAGTTTTCTAAAATCTTCTTTGCTGTGTATTTTGAGATATCTCCGTCCTGCTTACGGTTGATTTGTAACAACAAGCATTCTCTTAAATCTCTTGCTCCTACTCCCGCGGGCTCCATTTCCTGCACTTTTTCTAAAACTTTTGCAACCTCTTCTTCTGTTGTTTCTATATTTTGAGAAAAAGCCAAATCATCTACAATCGCTTCTATTTCTCTATTTAAATATCCTGATTCGTCAATGTTTCCTACAATAGTCTCTGCTATCATTTTTTCTTTTTCATTGAAGTTCATCAGGTTGATTTGTCCTAATAGCCGTTCATGAAGAGATTTACTGCCTGTTATGGGGATTACATGCTCTTCTTCATCTTTTCCTTTATTACTGATTTGAGTTTTATAATCGGAGTCATCGGGAAGATAATCTTCAACATTAAAATCTTCCTCTAGTTTTTCTTCTTGTTGATCTTCTACAACAAGCTCTTCCTCTTCTTCTTTTCCTTCTTCTAAAGCAGGGTTTTCCTCTATTTCTTGTTTTATTCTTGCCTCAAGTTCCGCAGTAGGTACTTGTAACAATTTCATTAATTGAATTTGTTGTGGTGAGAGTTTTTGCTCTAATTTTTGGGACAATGATTGCTTTAGTGCCATTTTTATTGTTTAATTTCCTTCTGTTAATTTAATAATTTTTTAGAACTCAGCGTTTTGAGGTGTTCTTGGAAACGGTATCACGTCTCTAATATTGGTCATTCCGGTAACGAACATCACCAATCTTTCAAGTCCCAAACCAAAACCTGCATGAGGAACAGAACCAAAACGGCGGGTGTCCAAATACCACCACAAATCTTTTTCTGCTATTCCAAATGCTGCACTTTTTTCTTTTAATACATCCAAGCGTTCCTCTCTTTGCGATCCTCCAACAATTTCTCCTATTCCCGGAAATAAAACATCCATTGCCGCTACCGTTTTTCCATCATCATTTTGTCGCATATAAAAGGCCTTTATTTCCTTTGGATAGTCTGTTAAAATTACCGGTTTTTTGAAATGTTTTTCGACCAAGTAACGCTCATGCTCCGATTGTAAATCTACCCCCCATTTCACCTCATATTGAAATTTCTTTTTCTTGTAAGGTTTCGACTGCATCAAAATATCAATTGCTTCGGTATAGGGTAAGCGTTCAAAATCATTATTCACCACAAACTCTAATCTTTCGATTAACGTCATGTCACTTCTTTTGTTTTGTGGTTTGGATGCTTGTTCTTTTTTGTCTCTTTCATTTAAGAAGTCTAAATCATCTTTGCAGTTTTCAAGGACATAATTGATGACATACTTCAAAAAATCTTCTGTGAGATTCATGTTATCGTTCAAATCATTAAACGCCACCTCCGGTTCAATCATCCAAAATTCCGCAAGATGCCTAGAGGTATTAGAGTTTTCGGCTCTAAAAGTTGGTCCAAAAGTATAAACCTGTCCCAATGCTAATGCGGCAAGCTCTGCCTCTAATTGTCCTGAAACCGTTAAGCTAACTTCCTTTCCAAAAAAATCTTCTTTATAGTTGATACTTCCGTCTTCATTCTTGGGAATATTGTTTAAGTCAAAGTTTGTCACGTGAAACATTTCTCCCGCTCCTTCACAATCTGATCCTGTTATAATTGGTGTATGAATATAGTAAAAACCATTATCATTAAAATACTTGTGTATTGCATAAGAAACAGCATGTCTAATTCTAAAAACCGCTCCGAAAGTGTTTGTTCTAAAGCGAAGGTGTGCTTGTTCTCTTAAAAATTCCAAGCTGTGCTTTTTGGGTTGCATTACTGTCTTTTGGACTTCCTCAGGGTTTGCTTCTCCTATAATTTCTATACTTTCTACTTGTAGTTCAACATCTTGTCCTTTACCTAAAGATTCAACTAATTTGCCCGTAACGGATATGGCTGCTCCTGTTGTTATTTTCTTTAACAAATTTTCATCAAAGTTTTCAAAATCAACAACTGCTTGCAAGTTTTTAATAGTTGAACCATCATTTAGTTGAATAAAGCGGTTGCTTCTAAAAGCTCTAACCCATCCCTTTACTGTTATCTTTTCTCCTAATTGAGGTTCTTTTAATATTGTGGATATTCTTTCTCTTTTCATTTCAAAAAATTAATTATGCCAAAAATAATAAGAATCAATACAAAAACAGGTGGGAAAAGAAAACAAAAACCGACAACTTTAAAAATTGTCGGTTTTCTTTTTAGTAGCGGGGGCAGGACTCGAACCTGCGACCTTCGGGTTATGAGCCCGACGAGCTACCAACTGCTCCACCCCGCGATATATATCTGAATTAGATTCAGCGGTGCAAATATAATAATCTTAACGAGGAAAAGCAAGTGTAAAAAGATTTATTTCATGTTTTTTTTGTTTCTTTATTGTTTGAAAACATTAATTACTTTAATAAAATGAACCGTTTCTTCTATTTCCTTCTTTTTGTGATCATACTAACTTCTTGTAATACTGAGGATTCCGTCCAACAAAAAGATAACACAAATGTTGACACAAAAGAAGACCTCAACTCTGTTTATTCTCCATCAAAAGAAGCCCAACTCTTGGATGAATATGTACTTCAAATAGACACAAATAAAACTTGGAGAAGAGGCGAAAGTTTGTTTTACACAAAAGATGATGGACATTCAAATCAAGTTGCTGTTGTCATTGATGACTCAAATTATATTGTAAAGATTGAGGAAGAATACACTCTCCCGAATTCACCCTGTGTTTTGAGAAATGTGTTTTATTTCAAAAATGCAAAGATGGTTGTTTCAAAAGAATACTTTGAAAAGGGAGATAGATTTGTAGAACAGGTTGTTTACTACAACAATGAAAAACCTTTTGATGCAAAAAGAAGAGATGCTCCTTACGAGGAAGAATTGGAATATGTTGACTTTTATAAGACAACTCCTAAAAAAGTCTCTTATCAAAAGGCAATACGTTTACTCAACGCAAAGGAGGAATTTGAAACTAATTTTCAAGAATTTATTGAAGATGAAGGAACTCTATATATGATTGTTGGAGAAAATAAACCAAACGGATACTACTCCTCAATAGTGTTACAATCTATTCCTCCTATTATTGCAAAACTTCGAAAAGATCCTAAAGGAATGAAAGGGTTTCCTCTAAGTGTTACAACAGAAAAGGTTAAAGTTCCGCAAGGCTATGAATATCAAGTGCTTGTTTCTGTTTCTGAACGAAAATAAATAACAAAACAACACGTTTTAATAATGCAATGAATCAATTACTGTCTTTTATATTTTCTTTTCTATCCTTATTTTCTTTATCACAAGAAGCTTATGACGTTTGTTCTCAAGCTTTAGAGCTTTGTCCCAATAATGTTTATACCGTAAATAACATTGGTGCTAGTGCGACGGTATGTACAAATTGTGAAGACGGTTTTAATTTTTGTTTTCCTACAAATAACACCATTTGGATGCGTTTTACAACAAATTCAAGCGGGGGAAATGTTCAGGTTGATTTCAGCGACCTTGTTTTTGAAAACAACCCGGGGCAAGACAACGAAATTCAAGCAACCATTATTCGTCCTTCTGTTCCCTGTAGCAGTAACAGCTATACTCAAGTGGGAAATTGCGTTGCTGCTGCTTCCGCTAACTTTCAATTAACCGCAACCGGACTTCTTCCTTCTACGACCTATTATGTTGTTGTTGACGGAGATCTTTCCGGTGTGGGGATAACGGCTCCCGCAGAAGCCACGTTTAATGTTTCTATTTCCGGAACAGGTATTACACGACCCACTCCTTCTGCTCAAATTTATCAGAGTCAAACCACTATTTGCGAGGGAGAAAATATTCTATTTTATGTGGATACCATAAATTGTCCTTCGGGACCTCAAGGAACTCTGTTTGAATGGTATAAAAACGGTCAGCTTATAGCAACAACTGCTGATACGGTTGTAAATCTTGCAGGGTTTTCCTCCGGAGATATTGTTTCAGTCTCTTATGATTGTTTTAGTAACTGCCCTGTTAATGTGACATCTTCGAGTCAACCACTAAATGTTGTTAGTTTTATTGTAGATGCAGGAGAGGATATTGTTGCAACCCCGGGAGAACAAGTAACCGTTTCCGGAAACACCACGGCAACCTCTTTTTATTGGTCGCCACAATATTTGTTTGTGGACCCGCAATCCATCACGACAACCGTGTCATCAGACAAAACGGTTACATTAACGCTTGTTGGAACGGTTGGGAATTGTACAAAAACAGATCAGTTGGTTTTAATGATTGACAAGGGTTTGGATATTCCTAATACTTTTTCCCCTAATGGAGATGGTATCAATGAAAAATGGATCATACCCGGAATTGAAAACTATCCTCTTTGTGAATTGAAAATTTATACTCGTTGGGGACAAGAAATTTTTAGTGCAACAGGATACAATGAATCAAAAGCTTGGAACGGAATGATTCAATCAAGAAAAGCTGCTGAGGGGGTCTATTTTTATGTTTTAGACTTAAATGACGGAAGCGATATTATTAAAGGAAATTTGACATTAATAAGATGAGATTTTTGACTGTAATATTTCTTTTTTTAATGAGTGGGATTTTATTTTCTCAACAAATACCTCAATATACACAATGGTATAAAAATCTTCTTAGAGGAAACCCTGCTCATGCCGGCATTAACCGTTGTGTTGATTTTCATGCAGCATTGAGAACACAATGGCTAAATTTTCAAGGAGCACCGAATACAGGTTCATTAACGATTGGCATCCCTTTGTACAGACAAAGAAAAAAATATCTACAAGCACGGCACGGAGCGGGAATTAAATTTGAACAAGATCATATCGGTCCTTTTAAAACAACACGTGTAAATTTGGCTTATGCCGCTCATTTTAATTTTGATAAGGACAAACGTATTTCTTTTGGTATTTACGGCGGTATTCTTCAGTCCGGGTTTAACCCGAATAATGTTACAACAGTAGAAATAGATCCATCTGTTTTTCGCGAAGCCTCGATATTCTCTGCAGATGCTTCCGCTGGAGCATTATTTAAAGACGAGAAATACTTCGTAGGGTTAAGTCTAATAAACCTTATCCCTATAAGGTGGGACGATTTGGGTACAAAGTCTCAGTATTTTATGCATGCAGCAATTACAGGAGGCTATCTTTATAGTGTTAATGATCATATTTCTTTCATTCCCGCGGGTAAAATACGTATTCCTGTACGAGGAAAAATCTCTGCTGATATTAATCTTCATTTTGACTATAAAAATACATTAGGCTTGGGACTTGGGTTCAGAAATAACGATGCTTTATTATTCTTTGCTTCCTTCAAAATTAACGGACAATTCGAAATTTCTTACTCATTTGATTACACGGTTTCTGACATTCAAAAAGTAGCGAATAACACTCATGAAATTAAATTACGTTACTCTACGTGTAAAATTGATAAACCTCGAGCTGTAAGTTGTCCTCTGTTTTAACTTGTTTTCCCCTTGTAAAACGGTTTATATTATTAAGGTTTTTCTAAATATAAACCTGCTATTATTTCTTTTCAACAAAATGCTCTCCTTCTTTTAAAATTGTTTTCAATTTTCCTGCGCTTTCTTCTAGTGCGGGTATCATGCTTTGAACAAAGCTTTTAAGCGGTTGATATGTTATTGAGCTTGTTTTTTGTTCTTTTGTCAAAAACAACTCTTTTTCATCGTATGTTTCTATCAAAATAACTGCTGTTCCAATTAAAAAAGCATACTTCAAAACGGAAAACAACATTCCTGCAACACGGTTAATCGTTCCCAACTGAACCACTTTTAACATTGTTTCTATCATTTTCCCTATAAAAAACACCCCTGCACCAACAAGAATGAAAACTACTGTAAAGGAAATAGTTGGTAAATATTGGTCATCAATCTCAAATAAAGCTGCTATTTTTTCTGAAGCTAAATGCGAAAAATGAATTCCCCCGTACAACCCTAAAAATAAGGCACAAAAAGTAACGATTTCTATGACAAAACCTTTACGAAATCCTTTCCATGCTGCATAAATTAAGGCAATAAAAGTAAAGACGTCCAAATAGTTCATTTCTTAGTCACAACCTTTTTTTAGTGTTGTTTTAAAAGAAATCTTTACTTCCTCCCATAGTTTTGAAACACCGTCTTCCCCTGTATGCAACTCTTTGCAAGCATCATTCAGGGTTTTAATCCCTTCAAGAGCATTCCATAAAGACAAGTCTATCGTAGTTTCAAATGAAAAATCATTTTCAGACAACACATAGTTTCCTGTTACTTTTACAGGCGTATTGTTCATTGTGATCATCAGAACCGCTTTCCCATCATTCCTCAACTCTTTGACCTCTCCCTCAATGATTGGGGTGTTGATTGTGTTAAAAAAATGTTCGGCTATTTTTTTATTTCTGTCCGGTACATTTGTCTCTACACTTTCAGTTCTCATTTTAAACTTCAGTGATTCTATCACCTCTTTCGGACTTTTTCCTTTTGTTCCGTCCATCTTTATATCATTAAACGTTCCCGGAACAGGTTTTTTGTCATTTGTTTTGTATGCAACCCATTCCAGGCTACTTTTTATCTCATCATATTCATAAAAACATTCTTGTGTTTTCTTTACTTCTTCTTTTTTTTCCTTATTACTATTACATGATGTAAAAGACAATACGATTAAAAAACTTGCTAATAATATTTTCATTTTTCTGTTTTTTTCTTTTTGGAAAGATACAAAATTGTATTGAAATAAAACTTTATATCGTTTTCTCTTTTAATTTATTTTTTTCTACTATTTTTATTTTATTGAAAAACAA
>JALWLM010000060.1:0-1018 GCA_027084145.1 Crocinitomicaceae bacterium
GTTCATAATGTTCAAAAGGCCATTTGAAGAAGTCATTAATACAAAAAATCTTATTGATATCGGGAATATTAAAATTAAAGTAAAAAATGTTGAATTAACTGAAGTAGTAAAGAATGTTGTAAAAACAAATGATTATAGGGTTTTTCCTATTTTGCAAGAAGACTTGTTAGAAGACAGTTGGGAATACCCTGAGAATTATGATAAAAAGAAAGGTAGATTTAAAGCAGGCAGTTATGCAGGCAATAAATGGGGCGGTAAATTCATGAGAGCTCCAGACATATTTTTTACTATTTTGGAGAAGGGCAAGAAGAAGTTGATAAGACTTGGAGATGTTGCTAAAGTTAGATTTGGAATTAAAACAGGAGCAAATGATTTCTTCTATTTACCAAGTAAATATTTTGATTTGAAAGAAGAGAAAGATTATTACAAACTAATACCAAAGCAAGAGGGACTGCCCAGCGATATTAAGATTGAAAAAGAGTTTTTGAAACCCGTTATTAAAAGCCCGAAAGAATGTAAAACAATTTTAATAAATCCTAATGATTTGAAACACAAAGTTTTTACGTGCCATGAATCAAGAAAAAAGTTAAAGGAGACTGGTGTTTTGAGGTATATTGAGTGGGGAGAAAAAAAAGGATTTAATAAAACACCTACATGTATAAATCGAAATCCATGGTATAGTTTAAAAGGGATTGTCCCTAAATTTACTAGAGGATTATTTATTAATGATCGCTACATTACATGTTATAATAAAAATGCTTTTGTAGATGCAAATCTAATTATGCCCGTTTTGAAATTAAAAATTAATCCAAGCACTATTGTAAACTTTTTGAACTCGACCACAGGTAATTTTTTATTAGAATTAGGGGGTAGAACTTCATTAGGAGAAGGTGCTTTAAAAATTCAAAATTACGAATATGAAAATATATATGTTTTTATCTCAGAAAAGCTTCACTTTTTAAAAAAGTATAACACATTCTCTTCAATCTTTGAAGAACTCGGCTTTGATCCTACTAAA
>JALWLM010000060.1:1028-1668 GCA_027084145.1 Crocinitomicaceae bacterium
GATAGGGCAGAGCTCGACAAGATTATTTTCGATGAGCTTGGTTTGACGGAGCAAGAAAGGAAAGAAGTTTATTGGGCTGTGGCTGAACTGGTAAAACAAAGGTTAGATAAGGCAAGGAGTTTGAGGGGGAGGTAAAAATGGTTGTTGGAGTTTATACCAATCTATTTTTGGCAGAAATCGAGGATAAACCATTAGAGCTGTGTGTGGCGGATAGAAGTAAATTTCAAGATTTAAGGACGTTAAGAGAGAGTTTAAAGAACTGTAGAGTTTATGCTTATACTGACAAAGTATATGGCTACGGAGAAGATATAACTGAATTATTAGATAAAGGTTTTACAAGGACTAATGAAAATATTCAAAAAAATCCACATTTAGTATCAAGGCTTTTATTTGAAGGATTTGGAGATAAGTTACAAAATGATTTGAACTTTAATGTAGAATGGAAAAGAATCAAAGCAAGAGCTTTTAACTTTAACAACATTATTACAACTTCCTGTGATGAAGTTAGCTTTGTTAAAGGTTATGAATTCAGAACCATATTTTTATTTGATAGCGAATCTCAGAAGATAGTTTTTGGATTAATTATTGATTTAAAACATAGGTTTCAATTAAATAATAATCCAGCTTCCCTATTTGGAAT
>JALWLM010000061.1 GCA_027084145.1 Crocinitomicaceae bacterium
AAAAAAATATGTTATTTGACAAGAAAGCCAAAGAATTGAGAATGTAAATAACGGAGTTAAATTGTTTATTGATAATTATGACCTTTCTTTAGAACTCTTAGAAGAACGATATCGAAACAAATTAGAAAATTTATCGGAAAAAATCATAGGATCAAGTGAAGGAAGCCCGTTACATTGGGATTTAGACTCTATTCGAAAGGCCAATAAAATGGGAAAAAACCAACACTTATATATCATCAATTCAAATGGCATTATTATTAAATCTACTGTTCCTGCGGATATCGGATTAAATCTTTTTCATTTTGGTGAAAAATATATCAATCTTATCCGAAATGTTTTACGTAGAAATGAAGCAATAACTCCTCGTCTATCTACTGAATTTAAGACAAAACAACCTATGATATTCAGCTATCAAAACATTGATGGAAAATATATCTTGGAAGTTGGATTTAAGGTTGATGAAATCAATCTTTTGATACAAAATTTCACTGAAAAAATAAAACGATTGGAACAACAATTTGAAAACATCTCATCCATAGGTGTATTCTCGGCAAGAAAAACCTTTCCTCCAAGATCCATAGGCGCTAAAATTCTCCCTGAAACCGTGAAAATTGCCGAAAGTTGTATTCAAAATAAAAAAGACTCTGTTTATGTGCTTTCAAACAAAAATAATTTTGTCAAAAAAGTTAAATACAATTATCTTCCTGCAAGAAACTCCATACTAGGCGGATATCTTGTGCAAATGGTTTACACCAATAAAGTGGAACAAAAAACTTTGTCAAAACAATTGCATTTTTTCGTCCTTTCAATTTTTATCTTTTTAATCACTATTACGATTACTATTATTCTAATAGGGAAAAAAATAAAACAACCTTTTATTCTATTTATCCATAAAATATCCAAAATAGATATTGAAGATGATATTCCCATTATTGAAGTTAACGGAAATAAAGAAATAGAAGAACTCTGTGATGAATTTAACCGTTTTGGACAAACATTAAATGATTACAAATCAAACTTAGAAGAAAAAGTCAAAGAGAAAACAAAAGATTTGACAATCGCTAACAATCACTTATCCGAGTTATTGGAGAAAAACAAAATTCTAACCAAAGAATCCAATCATAGAATTCAAAACAACTTACAATTAATTTTGAGTACAATCAATTTTCGTATTTTGAATCAACCTGATAAAAACAAAGATTCTAAATGTGCTGAAGGCTTTCAAGAGATTTATAATAACATCCAAGTCATCTCTTCTTTACATAGAGAACTACAAAAAAAACCACTGGGAAATGAAATTCAAATATCTTCTTATTTAAAGAATATTATTGAAAAGTTAAAAGAAATTGGACCGGATAATTGCAATTTGAATGTTCACATTGAAGACTTTTATCTAGATAGTAATAAAACACTTGCTCTAGGGTTAATATTATCAGAAACAATCTCTAACAGTTTTAAGCATCGAAACCCTTCTGATGAATGCTTTATCGATATTATCTGCAAAAAAGTAGATGAAATGGTGATCGTTACCATTTTCAACCCCGGATCTCTGAATAAGAAAAATAATGGATTGGGAACTGAAATTATTAAAACTCTAACTCAAGGTCTTTCTGGAGAATCTCGTTACTATGAAGAAAATGGAAATGTTATTTTTGAATTAAAATTCA
>JALWLM010000062.1 GCA_027084145.1 Crocinitomicaceae bacterium
TTATTTCCCTTTTTTGTATATAATTAATGTAAAAAGGGAAACAATATGGGAAAAAAACAATTTTTAAATCTTTTATCCTCTTTTGCCGAACTGTTATATTCAAATTTTTATATATCAGTTTTGGTGTTTACCGCTGTATTTTCTTTTATATCTTTTTTTATGCTATGGATCTATTTAAAAGAAATAAAAAAAAGAGCGACTATTTATTGTCAAAATAAAAACCTTACGCAGGAAAGGACAATAAAAAAAGTATTAAAAATCCATAGGTTCTTAGAATTAAAATATTTAATCCCCTTTTACAGCAGATATATATATGAGGGGATAAGATTTCAATTGCAAAATCCGGCTAAATACACTAATTTGGTAAGATTTTTTTATGTAAAACTTTTTTTATTTATATTTTTGCCCTTTGGTTTAATAAACAAAGCAATTCCTTGGCTGTTTGGAGGCGATTATTACAAGATTGATTTTCATCGCTTCTTACATTCGGTTCAAATGTTTGTAGCGGATTTCTTTATCGGATATTTTGGACTTATTGTTCTTTCTATTTTTATATATGCCATAAATACAGCTCCTTTTATAGCAATTTTAATACTTGCAACAATTGCCTTAGCTTATAATGTCTTGCCTCACGGGATAATCGACCAGATAAAGCAGGTGTTTGATCTTCATATTACCCCTTTTCATTTTGACAATATAAGTGTCCTTTTATCCGTAAGTTTTTTAATTACAATTCTTGTAATGATAATTACATATATTGAAGGTAAAGAATACGAACCTATTGTGGAGAAGCATAAAAAGATGGATGCGAGAATAAAAATGTATAACAAAATAAGAAAAATGTTTGAAAAAATTACGTTTTCAACATATAATAAATGATTTTAAAACAATAAAAGGAGGCTTTCCCCCCGCTTTTGTGCTCACGGGGGAATACGCTTAAGTTTAACATATCTTTAGGAGATAAGGATGAAAAAGGGGGTGGGGTAAATCAAGGTGTGTGATTTTAATACCCTCAATAAAATTCTACCAAAAATATAACAGTAAATTAGAGTTTCCAAAAAAATTCCCCCCTTTTTTACAAAATTTTTATTTCAATAAAAAACATTCTATGCACTTAAAATCATATACACTATTTACTATCTATACCCACACAAAACCTCAACAGCCCGCAAATACCCCCCCTAATTGATTCATATTTTTTGCCGTTCGTTTCCTTTCAAAATTTTCAAAATTTCCAATTTTCTCAAATTTTCAAAGTTTTCAAATTTTTCAAAAATTTCAAAAAAGCGCGGGGCGGGGTGAGGCAAGAAAAGAAAAGAATATCAATTAGGTTTGGAATCGTTCAGAAAAATAGGGTAATTTTTGTGGTTGACTCGGCGAATAGATAGTAAATAGTGTATAATAATATAATGTTATTTCAGGCGATAAAAAAGGATTTTAATGCGCAATACTATTAATAAAAATTTTAAAACTATTGTATCAAAGGGATTTGCGAAATATTCAGTATTGCTAAGTAATTACCCTTATAATGAACAAAAAAACATAAAAATTGAAAATTTTAAAGGGATGCTGTTTAATCTGACGGTTGCCGAAGAGCTTAATGGATATGAGTATGCTCTCAGCGTCCCCTTATCGTTAATTAAGAACTTGCTCAGGTTTAATTAT
>JALWLM010000063.1:0-387 GCA_027084145.1 Crocinitomicaceae bacterium
GTTCTATTTTATAATATTTGTTATGCTTATAATTGCATTTCCTGCCCATGCTAAAAATAAATATGTGGTGTCTGGAATGGCTGAAAATGGTGATTATCAAGATGCTTTAATGGCTGCGAAAAAAATTACTAATCCAGTTTCAAAATCTGATAGCTTGCAAATAATTATCAATTTGATGGAAACAAAAGAAAAGAAAAAGAATATCAAATGATTGAATTTCAACATGTAGGATTAAGATATGGAATAGGTCCAGAAGTTTTAAGAGATATAAGTTTTAAGCTGGAACCTGGTTCTTTTCATTTTTTAAGTGGTCCTTCTGGTGCGGGTAAAACTTCGCTTATGTCTTTGCTTTATTTAGGGCAACGCCCGACAAGGGGATTGATAAAT
>JALWLM010000063.1:397-1665 GCA_027084145.1 Crocinitomicaceae bacterium
ATATAGGGCAGCTTAGCAGAGAACAATTATCGCCATTAAGGCAAAGAATTGGAGTTGTTTTCCAAAATTTTAGATTACTTAATCATATGTCAACATTTGACAATGTGGCTCTGCCTTTGAGAATTGCTGGTGTTGGAGAAAAAGTTATAAAAAATAATGTTGAAGAATTGCTGGAATGGGTGGGGCTTGGTGATAAAATCTATTCCCTACCCTCTACTCTTTCAGGAGGGCAACAACAAAGAATCGCTATTGCAAGAGCTGTTATAGCTAAACCCAAATTATTGCTTGCTGATGAGCCTACTGGTAATTTAGATGATGAGATAGGCTATCGACTTATGGGATTGTTTGAACAGCTTAATAAAATGGGAACTACTATCGTTATAGCAACGCATAACCAACAAATGATGGATAAATTCACACATACAAAATTAATACTTGATGAGGGAAATTTATTTGTCAAAGAGCCAAAAAGCTGGTTAAAGACCAAGCTGGACGGAGTGTTTTAATGTCATCTGTAATTGGTAAATCATTTAGCAAACGTAATTATGATATTCCTTTGAATAATGATTCAGGGGTAAGATTTCTGATTATTCTTATCAGTATGATGTGCTTTCTTGCGATTTTGAGTGTTACAGGTAGTACGATTATGTACGCTATATCAAAATATTGGACGGCTGGTCTGGAAAGCAAAATGACCGTAGAAATTCCTGCAAAAGATATTAAGGGAAATATAATTGCCAGTGAAGATATGACTAAAATATCAAAAATGCTGGAAAAAGAGCTTAAAAAATTTTCAGCAATAAAAAAGGCAAAAGCCCTTAATAATGATGATATAAAGAAACTTGTTTCACCGTGGCTTGGCAATAATAAGGAGCTTCCCTCATCTATCCCCCTCCCCGGTCTTATATCAGTCGAGATTGATGAAAATATTTCCGATAATGAAATGAAAGCAATAACAAAACATATTGCTAAGATTGCTCCGAATGCAAAGATTGATAGACATGAAGAATGGTTGAATGATTTATTGAGATTTACTGGAGCTTTGGAATATGCTTCTATGATTTTGATTATTACCATTGCTTTTACAACAATAACAGCAGTAGCAGGAGCGATAAAATCAAGAATGTCTGTCCATAAAGATGAAATTGAATTATTACATTTGATGGGAGCAAGTGATAACTATATTATTAAGCAATTCCAAAGGCATAGTGCTATTATAGGTATAAAATCTGTGTTAATTGGCTCTTTTATTGCTGTTATTGTAATTC
>JALWLM010000064.1 GCA_027084145.1 Crocinitomicaceae bacterium
TAAGATTGATGAAGCAGATATTAGAAATATTGCAGTTAAAAACTTAAGAAATTTAATTGGAATTGTATCTCAAGAATCTGTTTTGTTTAATGCCTCTGTAAAAGAAAATATAGCATTTGGAATGGAGAATGCTACGGAAGAGGAAATTATTAAGGCAGCAAAAATTGCAAATGCACATGACTTTATAATGGCTCTGGAAAACGGGTATGAAACAAATATTGGAGAAAGAGGTAATAAATTGTCAGGAGGACAGAAGCAACGAATAAGCATTGCTAGAGCAATTCTCAAAAACCCACCGATTCTTATTTTAGACGAGGCAACCTCAGCATTAGATACAGAATCAGAAAAACTGGTACAAGAAGCATTGGAAGAGTTAATGAAAGGGCGGACGACATTGATTATAGCTCACCGTTTGTCGACCATAAAAAATGCGGATAAAATATTAGTTTTATCCAAAGGAGAAATCGTAGAAAAAGGAACTCACGAAGAATTACTGAAAAAGAAAGGGGTTTATTTTAAACTTTCAACCCTTCAGGGAATTAATCATTAAAATCAATAAATGTCTCGGGGTTTATCGCCTTACCCTTTTTCCATAATTCAAAATGAAGATGAGGACCGTCACTCTGCGCTCCGGTATTTCCGACAATAGCGATTGGATCTCCTTTGGCTACATAATCCCCTACATTTTTTAACACCGCCGAATTGTGTTTATAAATGGAAATTTCATTATTTTTATGAAAAATGACAATAACATTACCGTCTTTTGAAGTGTATGAAGAGAAAACAACAACACCTCGAGAGCAAGATTTTACAATAGCACCTTTTTCCGTAACAATATCTATTCCAGGATGATTCTTAGAATTAAATTTTTGAGATACAATTCCTTTTACAGGAGGAAAATAAATAACGGTTTTTTGAGGTTTCTGTGTGTTTTCACTGTTTACTTTTTGAGCTAAATGAATCTCCTCGGGACTTAACTTGTACTCTTTCACAGATGTAGGGGGAGTTTCTTCTATAGGTAGCGTGTCATTCAGCACGGGGACATTTCCTCTTAACACCATCTGCAAGTTTTTAATAAATCGATCTTGTTGTTCTACACGTTTTGTGAGTTGCTCAATATTTTTTGATTGTTGGAGAAGCTGTTTTTTATGAATAGAAGAAGAATCTTTTTTTAGAAGAACGACAAATAATAATGTGAGAAGAATTAAAAAAAGAAAGAAAATTTGATAAAGATAAACTTGAATTTTTTGAACGGATGCCAGACGGTCTGAATCAGAAATATGAATCAAATATTTCTTTTTTAATAAGTAGATTATTTTTTTTAAAAAAGCTTTCACAAAAGCAAATTTCGACAAAAAATTGGTATTATTAACCATAACAAAGGTTAAATTATACCGTTGACTCAATAATGGTTTATTATTTGCATTAAAAACAAAACCTTTTTATTTTTTTTGCGTCTTTATTTAGTGAATGAGGAAATTATCTAAAAATATAATAAAAAATATTTATTCCTTTTGGGTAGGAATGTTTTTCTTGTCTATGCCAGTATTTTCTCAATTAGTAACGTCTCCTTCTACTCCGGCAAGTTTAGTGCAAAATGTTTTGTTAGGAAACGGAGTTACAGTTTCAAATATTAGCTATTCAGGAGCTTCAGGGGCTAT
>JALWLM010000065.1 GCA_027084145.1 Crocinitomicaceae bacterium
GTGTATCTGTTTTTTTAAAAAACATAGGAAGCGCAAAAACAGAAATAGGAAAACAGCCGAAGAAAACAACAACAAAATGATAATAAAAAGGTTGTTCGTGTCCTGCAACGCCGGTGCTGAATAATTCAATTTGATATTCTATAAAACGGATGAGTATTTGAAATCCGTTTTGAGCAACTTCCATGCTTAGCCAAAACGTTAAGATAGAGAAAAAACCAAGACAGAATAAAAGGATTGATTTTAAAGAGGGGAAGGGTTTAAATTTCTTTAATATTAAATAAACAAACAATGTCAAGGCAAGAAGCAAAAATCCAACGGGTCCTTTTGTAATGACGCTTAGTCCACTAAAAACCCCTGAAATAACGGCGTATTTTTTTTTGCTTTCTCCACTTTTATTACTGATAACCAACATCATGAAGTAAACAGACATAAAGATAAAATAGTTGAAAACAGGATCGATGATTCCCGATTTGAAGTACAAATGGGGTAGAAATGTACCAAAAAACAGTAGAACCCAAAGTAAACCGAAGGTTTTTGAAAAATGTTTTTTACCGATAAAGTAAAAGGTAAAAAGGTAAATAATTCCAAATAATGCATTAGGGAATCGTGCAGCAAACTCATTGATGCCGAAGAGTTTCATGGCTCCAACTTGCAGCCAAAAGAAAAACGGAGGTTTTTCCCAAAAAGGCGTATAATTAATTTGTACACGAAGGTAATTTCCGCTTTCAATCATTTCACGGGCAGATTCCGCAAAGTTGATTTCATCCCAATCAAACAAATGAACATGACCTAGTCCGATAAAAAAGAAAGAGGACAAAAAGAGTAAAAAAATAAACACCCTTTTTGGACAGCTTGTAATGTAATTAAGTAATTTCATTTAACTCCGTATGATTTTAACGAGTAGGAATAACAATGAGATGGAAAGGATGATGATTCCAAACCGGAAAAACCATGTTAAAAAGCTGTTTTTATGTGCTTTAACCAAAGTGTTTAAAGGAACATTTTCCTTGATTCTTAATATGGGATTTAGATAAAGTTGACTGTTTTTATTGTAAGCAACGATCCTAATATAAGTATCTTCGGGTTGAAATTTATATTCTGCAAGATGTGTGTTAAACGCTCGATGTTTAACGATTCCTTTTTGTCCGATGAAAAGAATGGAATCAGCAGGGTTGGTTAATTCGAGACAAATATTGCTGCCGTCCAAGTTACAAGATTTAAGATAATTGTCGCAAATTTGAGTTTCATTGGTTGAAATAGCATAATTTTTACCTATTTGCATACTTTTCATAATACTGTCCGGATGTCGAACACTAGAATAAATCATATTCCAAATTCTAAAAGTGGCTTCTTTGATAATGTCATGCGTATCATCATTTCCCATGATCCAAGTTAATCGACCAGCAGACAATGCTTCATCCCAATATTCTTCTGATTTTCGATAATGATTAAGGACCTCAGTGAAATCGTATCCCACTAAATACCTCATATCCTCAAAGGTTCTTCCTCCTGCAAATTTCGGATGTGCCATTGAAACATAAGCTCCATTGTCTTTAATATTATTGATAATTTGTTGTTTGTGGGACTTTAATTGGAATAGAGGGTAATCGAAATAAGAGACTTTTTCCGAGTTAATAGCCAAACAATGTGATTTAAAAATATTATACCCGTGTTCATAGACAGGAACATATAGGTCCGTGTAAGGTTTTGCGTAGCTGCTTATTTTATGGTAGTTAGATATTCCTGCAATATCATATCCTCGTTTTGTGTAAGCATCAAAAAGGTCTTTTTCGGTATTATGTCCGTTTGTTACTCCTTCCCAAGCAACAGAATGTGCATGAAAATTAGCCCGATATACTTTTTGGGGCAAGTTTTGGTAAGGATTGAAAATTGTTTTTCCCGAAAAGGGTTCGGGTGTAGGGAAGTTGTATATTGTTGTATTGATGTAAAAAAGGGATGCAACAAATAAAACAAAAAGTATTATTACTCCAAAAATTTTAAATACTATTTTAAGTAAACGGTTCATTGCTTATTAACTTGAATGAAAAATAGGTGATTTTAAAACACCTAATTTATTAAAAAAATAAAGAATAGAAACCTTCATTACTCCCAGTCCGTAAGTTGTACTTCTTGCAATATTAATAGAAGATGCTTCTTCAAAATATTTGGTAGGACAGGTCACTTCTGCAATTTCAAACCCTTTATAAAATATTTGTGCTAACATTTGATTATCAAAGATAAAATCGTCAGAATTAATGTTGTAATTGATAGACTCGAGTACTTCCTTTGAGAACATTCTGTATCCTGTATGGTATTCCGATAATTTCTGATTCATTAAAATATTTTGAAACAGAGTTAAAAATCGATTAGCAATGTATTTGTAAACGGGCATTCCTCCTTTTAATGCTCCTTTCCCCAATATTCTGGAAGCAATGACACATGGATAAACATCATTAGCGATAATATACGCCATACTTTCTATCAATTTGGGTGTATATTGGTAGTCGGGGTGCAACATTACGACAATATCGGCGCCTAGCTCCAGTGCTTTGTTATAGCAAGTTTTTTGGTTTCCTCCATAACCTTTATTTTTTTCATGTACAATAACATGTTTGATTCCAATTTCTTTTGCTAACTCAGCGGTATTGTCTTTACTGTTGTCATCTACTAAAACAACATCATCCACGATGTTAAAAGGAATTTCATCGTATGTTTTTTTGAGTGTCTTTGCAGCATTATAAGCCGGAAGAATGACTACTAATTTTTTCCCTTTTATCATTTTATTGTTTTTGTGAACACAAAGCTAATTAAAAATCTTTACCGAATTTATGAATATCATTATGTGCTTCTTCAATTTGGTCCTTAATTTTTTTAATAGTTTGTGCTAAAATAAATAAATCTTGTGTTGCATTCTTTCTTAGCCAAATCCAACTTTCATCATTTCCTTCTACCGCCATTGAGATATGATAAAGTAAATCCATTTTATTTTTTTGCAGCCACTTTTGTGCTATTTTATTTCCTTCGGCAGCATTAATCATTGCCAACAAATGAGCGTACCCGTTTTCCATTAGCCAATCTCTATGTTCATCTTGAAGATAAATGGCTTTTGTCGCCCGATACAATTCTTCATACCCATTTTCTTTTAACCAAAGAGAAAATTTTGGGTCGCCCTCAACTGCTTTTGCCCATGCTAAAATTATTTTAGCCGGATAATTAATGGGTTTTAAATTAACCGTTTTAGGAAGTTCTTTGTGAGCCTTTTTATTCTTTTTTTTGAACCAATTGAACATTATGTATAGAATAAATAAGAAATAAATATTGCAGAAACAATTCCGACAAAATCAGAAAAAAGTCCCGCAATGGCTGCATATCGAGTATTTGTAATACGAACAGCCCCAAAATAAACTGCGAGTACATAAAAGGTCGTTTCCGTACTTCCTTGGAATGTTGCGGCAATTTTTTCTTGAAGAGAATCCACTCCAAAGTGGGACATAATTTCCAAATAAGCGCCTCTTGCTCCGGACCCGCTAAGAGGTTTCATAAAAGCCACAGGCAATGCATCAATCCACTCTGTAGCTGTAATTCCGGCGTAAAGAGCAAGGTGTTTAATACCGTTGAGTAATGCGTCTAACGTTCCCGAAGCTCTGAAAACAGCAATGGCACAAAGCATGGCAACGAGATAAGGGATAATGCTAACCGCAACATTAAAACCATCTTTTGCACCGTCAATAAAAGCATTGTAAACATTTACTTTTTTGCGAGCAGCCAATACAATAAAAGAAATGACAATCAAAAAAATAGTAAAATTCCCGCCCACTTTTGAAATGACTTCATTGTATTCCGGATGTTGTACTACAAAATAAAGCAGGAGTGAAATAAGCAATGTAGCCGTACCAATATAAGCAAGAACGATTTTGTTTAATAGATTGATACGTTGTTGAATAGCAACAAAAATAAGCCCGGCTAATGAAGCAATAAATGTTGCAATCAAAATAGGGATAAAAACAGAAGTCGGAGACTCTGAAGCAGAACGGTATGCAAATATGGTTACAGGAATAATGGTTAGCCCCGAAGTGTTTAAAACTAAAAACATAATCTGAGCATCTGTTGCCGTATCTTTTTTGGGGTTGAGTTCTTGTAATTCTTTCATTGCTTTTAAACCGAGTGGTGTAGCCGAGTTATCCAGTCCAAGCATATTTGCACTGAAATTCATCATCATAGAACCGATTGCCGGATGATTTTTAGGAACTTCAGGGAACAGCTTGGTGAATAGGGGAGACACTGCTTTTGTTAGTAGAAAAACCGCTCCTCCTTTCTCTCCGATATTCATGATTCCCATCCAAAGACAAATAATTCCGGTAAGGTAAAGAGCAATTTCAAAACCTGTTTTTGCAGCGCCCATCATTGCATTGACTAAGGATTCAAATATTTCAACATCTCCCAAAAAAAACAATTTGGAACTTGCCACTATAAAGGCGATAAGAAACATTCCCAGCCAAATTCGGTTTAAAATCATAAAAACGGTTTTGTGGACAAAATAAAAATAATCTATTAAATCAAAGTGCAAAAAGAGCAATTAATCTTCTTCAACTTTAGGTATCCACGGGATTTCTTCCGCATTCAAATCTTTAGAAAGTTTTCTTCCAAGCATAAAAAGATAATCACTCAATCTATTGACATAAGCATTCACCACCTTGTCTACCGGTTCTTGCCGGGACAAATCGGAGATGATTCTTTCACTTCTTCTGCAAACACAACGTGCAATTTGTACAAAAGAAACAGTAGTGTGTCCTCCGGGAAGAATAAAACTTTTCATCGGCTCAAGAACGGCATCCATTTCATCAATCCAAGTTTCAAGTAGGTTGACATCATTTTCTTTGAGTGTTGGAAGTTTCATTTTTACTTGTTTATCAGGGTCAGTAGCCAACACGGCGCCAAGTGTGAAAAGGCGGTCTTGTATTTCCAGTAATTGCTTTTTATATAGAGTGTCAATTTTTTGGTCACGGATGAGTCCGATATAAGAATTTAATTCATCAATGGTTCCGTAAGCATCAATGCGTAAAGATCCTTTATCGACTCTCTTTCCACCGATAAGTTGTGTTGTTCCTTTATCTCCTTTTTTGGTATAAACTTTCATTATAAAATCTTGTTTGTTTGAAACGAATTTAAGAAGATTTACTTCAATCTAAAAGAAAGGAAGAGATTTATTTTGCAAAAAAATAATGATGAAAAATAATAAAAAGAAATGAAAAAGAATTTAACTTTGTGGATATGACAACAAAGATGAAAACAATCAATCCGAAAGAGATCTCTGTTCCCGAATTGCATCGTCTTTTACTTGGTTCGATAGGGCCTCGTCCGATTGCTTTTGCATCGACAATAGATGAAGAAGGAAATGACAATCTAGCACCATTTAGTTTTTTTAATGTTTTTAGTGCTAATCCGCCGATTTTAATTTTCTCTCCGGCAAGAAGCGGGCGAACAAATACAACAAAAGATACCTATAACAATGTAAAGAAAATTCCGGAAGTTGTTATCAATGTGGTGAATTATGACATTGTTCATCAAATGAGTTTGGCAAGTTCTCCTTTTCCTCCCGGAGTAAGTGAGTTTGTTAAAGCAGGTTTTACTCCTCTTGATTCTGAAACCATTCGACCTAAGCGCGTAGCAGAGTCTCCTGTACAATTTGAATGCAAAGTCATCGAAGTAAAAGAATTAGGAACTGAAGGAGGAGCAGGAAATTTGGTGATTTGTGAAGTTTTAAAACTACATATTAATGAAGCTGTTTTAACAGAAGAAGGGGGTATTGATCAGCACAAAATAGATTTAGTAGCCAGAATGGGAGGGAATTGGTATTGCAGAGCAGATAAAAACTCAATGTTTGAAATAGAAAAACCCATTACAACTATTGGGATAGGTTTTGACAATATTCCGGAAGATATTAGAAACAGCACCATTCTTACAGGGAATGATTTGGGGCAACTCGGAAATATCGAAGAACTTCCGAATGAAACGGAAGTTAACGAATATAAATTATTAGAGTTGAGTGATTTATTTATATCTTTGGAGGATCATCCTGAAAAATTAGAAGAAGAGTTGCATAAAAAAGCAAAAGAGCAACTAAAAGAAAATAAGACAAAGGAGGCATGGATGACTTTGTTAGCATTTAATAACGGATAAAAAATAGAATTATGGCAATGTTTAAATTGAGAGGAAGGGTTAAAGTAATTAAAGATACGACACAAATTACCGATACGTTTTCAAAAAGAGAGTTTGTAGTTACGGAAGAAGACGGGATGTATCCTCAAGATATCATGTTTGAATTGGTACAAGATAAATGCTCGGTAATTGATGGCTTAAATGTCGGGGATGAGGTAGAAGTATCCTTTAATATAAGAGGTAGAGAGTGGACAAGCCCTCAAGGAGAAGTGAAGTACTTTAATAGTCTGAATGCATGGAGGGTTGAAAAGGTTCAAGCGGGAATGGCTCCACAAACAGACCCGAGTCCTGTAGATCTTGGAGGCGGTCAGTCAACAGATAATCCTACAGCTTCTAATGAAGGGGCTCAGGAAGCAGATGACTTACCGTTCTAAAAAATAAATAATTGAACCTCGAATTAATTCGAGGTTTTTTTTGTATTATAGACCTATGTCTAAGTTGGAAAAACAAAATTTAACTAAGTTATACTACTCTATTGGAGAAGTAGCAGATATCTTCGGTGTAAATCCGTCTTTGATTCGTTTTTGGGAAAAAGAATTTCCTAAATTGAGCCCTAAAAAAAATGCAAAAGGGAACCGGAAATTTACGGTGGATGATATTGTTTATATCGATAAAATTTATCAATTGGTTAAAGAGGAGGGATACACGTTGGAAGGAGCTAAAAAAGCCTTAAATTCAAAAAAAGAAGTAATTCGGGTAAATAACTTTGATAAAGAGGAGATCATTTCCCGATTAGAAAAAGTAAAAGACCGATTGTTGGCATTAGGAAGATAGAATAGTGGTTTTTAATTATTGTTAAAAAGATTATTTACATTAACCCTTTTTCTATTTAGTTTTTTCACTTATTGATACACCTTTATACTAAAATAAGGTTTTAATCTTTTCGATGTTTGTTTAACATACCAATGATTATTCTATGAGGTAACCATCAAAGGGGGGGGAGGTGTATCATATTTTTTGTCGGCAAATGTTATATGTTTCAGGGCTTAAATTATATTCTTTTTTCAAGAAATCTAACCTTTGTACTAATCCTGATTCAATTTCTTCTCGAATTAAAATTGGTATTGAGTTTCGTTCTTCTTTTTTTATGAAAAAATATTGCCAATAACCAATCGCTTTTAGCTCAAATAAGTAAGATAGATATTGGTGATAATCAAGTTCTAAATTGTATAGTTTATTGTTAAAAAAAAGCGTTAAAATTCTTAACCCTTTTACTGGAGAGATTGGTGTTAATATCAAAAAATCATTTTGTTCATATCCGGTTGAGTCCAATTCTAAAAAATCATTTTTAAAAAAATCATAAGATTCTTTTAATCCGGGTAATACATTATGATGCTTTAAAGAACATTCCCTCCTAAAACCAATATTAAAATTTCCAAACAAATTTTCATTTATCTCCCAGAATAAATCATAAGAGTAAAATATTAAATCCGGTGTTTTACCTTGGTAACTC
>JALWLM010000066.1 GCA_027084145.1 Crocinitomicaceae bacterium
TTTTAATTCAGTGAGCTTTAATTCAAATACTTTCATATCTCTTTTAAGAGAAAGTGGATCTCCTTGATATATAAAGTGTTTTTTTAAGATGATATATACTTTACCCTTTTTGAGTAAAGATATATTGTTTATTTTCCAAAAGGATTCAGATTTATCTCTATAGATTAGATGTTTAAAAATTGTATTTTCCGAAACAATTTTTTTAAAGCTTTTTACATCAAAAACATCTGTGAAGAAAATGAAATTTAGATTTTCTCCAAATTTTTCATTCTGCATGTACTTTTCCCAAGCATTTAACTCATTGATACAATCATAACAATTTCCATTGATGTAAATAAGTATTAAAGGTTTATTATTATCCATTATATCAATAAGCCCTTTTTCAGTTTTCCCATAAATTAATTCCCAATCTTCCGGAAAAACAGCTGTTTTATTTATTAATGCCGACTTGTCATTTATTGTTGATGTACATGAATAAAATATTACCATAATTAAACTAATAAATTTCCTCATAGAATTGAATTTTTAAGATTGAAACTTACAATAATTGGCTCTGGTTTCCTGCCTATACCATAAATTGTTTTTAGATTTTTGCTAATTGCAAAACCGCTAACATCAATATCTAGTTCAATGTTTAAAATTGGGTTTCCTTTCCAATCAAATACTAGTATATTTCTTCCATAACCCATACGTTCTTTATATTCTTTCGCTGTTCTACCAGAATAAAGAAGAAAAAAATACTTATCACAAACATACATATCTATAATTCCATTTTTATTATCTTCAAGAGGTTGATAAGTGACAAATGATTCCGTTACTATTCCTTTAATTTTCGGAGGACTAGTATATATTCTTTTTAATTGATATAGAGAATCATTAGATGATTCAAGTATTTCTATAAATGGAGTTTTGTAACAAGCAAAAATAAATTCATTTTTATTTGGTCTTTTTTCAATAGCTCCTTGATAAATTAAATGTAGCGATTTTTTTGGCATATTAGTCAATTCTTTTTGAAAAGGGAATTCCGAAAAGTAGAAAGAAGTATCTTTTCTTAGATTATATAACATATACATTTTATCATTCAAGTCTCCGGTACCAATGAAAGATGAATCATTAATTCTACCCTTGTAAAACCTTCCAAACTTATTATTAAGATTTACAATTCTTAGAGGAAAATAACTTTTCTTTCTTATTGAATCAATATTAAAAATGAATAGCTTTTGTTTTTGGATATCAAATAACTCAAAATTATCATTATCAGTGTCAGACAAGCTTATTTGTCCCCCTTGCATTATTTCCAACGGGCCTTCTCCGCGTTTTGCAAACCGAATTATTGTATCAGGAGAACGGAGGTTAAATAAACTTAATTCATTATAGTTATCCGGATCTAAAAAAATTAAACAAGAATCCAATTCAATCATATGATATGGGTCTCTTAAAAAGGAGACTTTTTTCTCATTGAAAATATTATGTTCAATGGATATTTTATTCACAAAAAGATCAAGAAGGTCTCTTTTTTCCAAATTGCACCCTTGCAACAAAATCATGCTATATATTAAAGATATATAAATAAAATTGTTAAGGTGTTTGTATAATTTATTTTTTGTAGAAAAAGAGAAAATTGATTTTGAAGACGAAACGGCTTGATTTTTCATAAAT
>JALWLM010000067.1 GCA_027084145.1 Crocinitomicaceae bacterium
TAAAAATAAGCTGGAGAAGAAAAAAAAGGTTAAAAATTCCTCAAAAACGGATAGTGCTCTTTTCAATTTAATTGAGTATGTAACAACTGAACTTAGAGAGCAGGAGATTAGTTTTAAAGCTTCAAAATTCAAACTTGATGAGTTTTTAAAAGCCCTTGACAGTGTTGTTATTATTTCAAGGACCGATACGCTGGGAAACATAACATATGTCAATGAGCGTTTTGAGGAAGTGAGCGGGTATACAAAAGAAGAGCTTATCGGTAAACCACATAATATTGTACGTGATCCTGATGTGCCTGATGAAGTTTTTTCCCAGTTGTGGAATGAAATCAAAAAAGGAAATATCTGGAAAGGTGAATTTGCAAATAAAGCAAAAGACGGGAGAAGCTATTATGTTAAAAGTTCTATCATTCCGATTCATGATGAAAATAATAAAATTATAGAGTATATGGCGATTCGTGAAGATGTAACTTCTTTGGTAGAGAGTCGAAAAAAAGCAGAAGAGGCTGAAGCGGCACAGGCGATGTTCTTGGCAAATATGAGCCATGAAATACGAACACCTATGAACGGAATACTTGGCTTTACTGAGTTACTGAGTAAAACTCAGCTTGACTCTACACAGGAAAAATATATAAATGTTATTAGCTCTTCGACAAAAACTCTTTTAGATATTGTAAATGATATTTTAGACTCTTCAAAAATAAGCAATAATAAAATTTCTCTTGAAAAACTTCCCTTGAATCCTTTTGTGGAATTTGCGACGACATATGAGTTGTTAAAATCAATGGCAGAAGAAAAAGGACTGAATTATATGCTTGAAATTGATAATGCTATATCTACATGTATATACAGTGATGCTACTCGCCTTCGTCAGGTTATGATCAATTTACTCTCTAACGCAATTAAATTTACACCGGAGTGTGGAGAGGTGAAATTTACTATATCTTTAGTAAAAGAAACACCAAAACAACAGACGCTGCATTTTAGTATCAAAGACAGCGGTATCGGTATTGCACAAGAGAAACTAGAACAGATATTTAAGCCTTTTGCTCAAGCTGAAGTATCAACAACCAGAAAATTTGGAGGAACAGGTCTTGGTCTAAGTATCAGTGCTGATTTGCTTCATGTTTTTAACAGTAAGTTGGAAGTGAGTTCTGTTCAAAATAAAGGGAGTCATTTCTACTTTGATTTAGATTTTGAGATATGTGATATGTTAAGCGAGAATGATCAGCAGACTAATGTAAATGTAATATGTCAAGATAAAGGTTGTGACAAATTATATTTACATATATTGGTAGCAGAAGATTATGAAATTAACAGGGTGCTGATAGAATCAATTTTTAAAAAATATAAAAATATAACACTTGAATTTGCACATGATGGAAAAGAAGCTGTTGATAAAGCAGCACAAAATAATTACGATTTGATTTTAATGGATATAAATATGCCTGTTATGAATGGTCTTGACGCTACAAGACTCATACGAGAGGAACTTCAATTGGGTGTAGCAATAGTAGCGCTTACGGCAAATGCCATAAAAGGAGACAGGGAAAAATTTCTTGAATATGGAATGAATGATTACTTGAGTAAGCCGATTGAGACGTTAAAATTGGAAAATATTTTATGTAAATATGCCAAGAAAGCAGAAAGTGAAAAAAA
>JALWLM010000068.1 GCA_027084145.1 Crocinitomicaceae bacterium
TCAAATATAGATAGAAATTTTTTAAATAAAAAAATCCCGCTAAAAGCGGGATTTTTCAAGTATATAATCAAATTAATAATTAACAATATCAAATTGAGTTCGACGGTTTACTTGATGTTCAGCTTCTGAACATTTTACGCCGTCCTTACAACGGTTTCTTAATCGGGTTTCTCCATATCCTACTGCTCGGATTCTATCCGGACTTATTCCACCAACATTTACAATATAATCAACTGTTGCTTGTGCTCTACGCTCTGATAAAGCTTCGTTATATTTATGTGATGCTCTACTATCGGTATGTGAAGATGCTTCTATTTTAATATTCGGGCAACGTTTCATTATTTTTACTACTTTGTCTAATTCATTTGCCGCATCAGGACGGATATACGATTTATCCAAATCAAAGTAAATACTGTTTACATTATCTAATGCTTGTTGACAACTATCATAGTCGGATTTAGTTACACCTGGTGCTACCTCAGGCTCTGCTTCTTTTGCTATATTTAAATCTAAATCCAAACCTAATTCCAATTCAGTATTAGAGGTAAATTCTTTACTGTCTTCGGTATATCCTTCTTTTGAACCTACTACCTTATAAGCAGACTCGCAATCGATATCAAATGCAAATTTAGCATCTTCTTTTACTACCAGAACTTCGATTTCATTTCCTTCTGCATCAAGTAAAATAACTAATGCTCCCGGAACTCGTTTTCCGGTATCTTTATCTCTTACTACTCCTTCCGCTACTTGTGTACAAGGCATTTTAAGTGGTACTAATTCTTTAAAATAGTAAATATCATCATCTCCTTTTCCACTTGTTCTGTTTGATGAAAAATAACCAAAATCATCTCCGGGACGTTTTAAAAAGGCAAAATCATCATTAAAACTATTTATTGGTGCACCTAAATTTATTGGCTCGGATCTACTGTCTAATTTTACTGCATAGATATCTAAATTACCCATTCCTCCGGCTTTATCGGATGAAAAATATAAAATATTGTTAGCTGCCATAAACGGAAACATCTCTCTTCCTGCTGTATTTACTTTAGCGCCTAAATTAACCGGTGATCCGTATGTACCGTCCTCGTTAATACTTGCTTTAAAAATATCGGTTTGACCATATCCTCCCGGAATATCCGACACAAAATATAAAGTTTTATTATCAGGACTTAAAGCGGGATGACCTACCGAATAATCCGGATGATTAAACGGTAAAGGTTCTACGTTTTTCCACTCTCCCGGAGCAATAACATCTGCTTTGTAAATCCCTAAATGTACCATACCGTCTTTCCCTTTAATCACTTCTCCGTTTTGATAATTATCTCTTGTAAAATAAACGGTCTGTAAATCATTTGTATACACTACATCTGCCTCGTGGTATCTGGAATTAACATCTTTATTAATCCTTTTTACATTAGTTAATTCACCATCTTCTGCAATATCCCCGATATATAAATCCAAAAAGGGTTGTTCGTTAGGTTTCCAAACATTTTTAATTACTTGAAATCCTTCTCTTGGCGATGCATAAATAACTTTATCTTCTCCATAATAGGAGGTTCCAAAGTTAGAATACTCGTTATTTATTTCTAAATTTTTAATGCTATAACGTTCTGTTTCTTGTGCTTGCAAGTAACCCACGCTTAACATTAAAATTG
>JALWLM010000069.1 GCA_027084145.1 Crocinitomicaceae bacterium
TTTGAAGCCGAATCAATTAAATCTTTTGTGTTGTAATCCACACGATAGGTAGTTTTCTTTTTAAGTTGTTCCCAAATTTCCAAGAATTTCGGGTCAGCTTCAAAACCTTTTCTGTATTTGATTGGTGTACGCTTTCTTTTATTTTTAATTCTACCTTTAAATTCTACACCGCAATCTTCCTCAATTTCTTTTTGTAGCGTTTTTGCAAAATCGTCATAAGATTCATTGGCGACAACAGTCAACCTATTAATGTTTCTGTCATAAGTTCGTTTACCTGTTTGGTCAACTGCCAAACGCAATCCCCTACCAATTTCCTGTCGCTTTCTTATGTCTGACTTGGTTTCGTTTAATGTACAAATTTGAAAAACATTAGGATTATCCCATCCCTCACGTAATGCCGAATGTGAAAAGATAAAACGCAAAGAGTTATCAATATCTAACAGCTTCTCCTTATCTTTCATTATCAGGCTGTAAGTATCATCATCAGCTTTTGTTTCTCCCGAAGTGTCTTTAAATTTTCCTTTTTTGTCTTGCGAAAAATATCCGTTATGAACTTCATTTACTGAAAACTTATCTAATTCTTTAAATGCCGGTTTTGATATGTATTCTTGGTAAATCTCTTCAAACCATTCTGCAAATTTTCCTTGAACCGGATTACCTGCACCGTCATATTTCCGGTAGTTGGCTACCTTATCTATAAAGAACAAAGACAATACTTTAATGCCTTTTTTCTTCAGCCGTTTTTCTTTTTTAAAATGCTCCTCAACCGTTTTGCGGATTTGCATTTTCATGATTTCATCTGTCAATCCGCCTTGCGTGTCGCCTTTATATAAAATACTTCCGTTTGATAATGAAATACAGTTGTTTACAGCATCAATTTCTTCAACAATATATCCGTTGGAATAAATTTCCCGCTCATTGGAAAGTTGATACAAATCATCACCAACTTTTACGGTAACTTTTTTCTTTTTTACTCCGTTTTTATCATTACAGTTTATGAATATTTTAGCAGTTACTTTTGTCTTGGTGGCTTTGATTGATTCAACGGAAACAAAAGCATCATTATAGGCGTTTTCCTCAATTATTGAATCCACCTCAATTTGTTTTACCAAACCTAAATCATAAGCCTTGACGGGGTTTAAACTGTAAGCTAGATTATACAGATTTCTATGTGTTGCAGAATAACGAAGCGTGCAAAGCGGGTTTAGATTGTCTATTGCTTTAATTCGCTTTTCGGTCTCCATATTTTGCGGTTCGTCCACAATTACAACCGGATTGGTTGCTTGAATAAACTCAATGGGTTTTTGTCCGTTTAATTTATCGTTTGGCTTATTGATAATGTTTTCATCTTTGGCAAAAGAATCAATATTGATTACGAGAACTTCAATCGTGTTGTTTGTTGCAAAACCTCTTAATGTTGACACTTTGCTACTATCATAGACTTGATAAGTTATAGGTGTGTTGTCATAAAGGTTTTGAAAATGCTCGTGCGTGATTTCTAAGTTTTTTAAAACGCCTTCTCGAATGGCAATCGATGGCACTACAATGACAAACTTCTTGAAACCATAGAGCTTATTCAGTTCGTAAATTGTCCTTAAATACACATAAGTTTTGCCCGTCCCCGTTTCCATTTCTACGGAAAAGTGCATACC
>JALWLM010000070.1 GCA_027084145.1 Crocinitomicaceae bacterium
ATATTAAATCTCTGGAAGATCTGGAAACCTGGGTCAGCCTGGATGATTTTGAGGTTAAAGGCTATCAGCATCACGATCCCATCCGCTATCCGTTTTCTGTCTAAGTTTTGTATCCTCCGCCTCAGTCAGGCTCAAACTGCTCTTTTGTTTTAACCGGAGCCTGGCGAATACCCCACTTTCCCCTCTGATTTTTTTCCCCATTCCTGTTTTTATCTTATCCATCATCACCTTACAACATCTAAGTCTCATTGATACACCACAAAGCTTAAGGGCTACTCTAAAAAACAAAATTTCTGTCTGATAACGCAAAAAGTGACAGTGCTCCAGAGTAATAAATATAACAATCACATTAATCATCTTGATCATGTTGGAATTTTTTTTATCTAAACCTACGGACCTTGTCAGAAAAATTTACACCCTTTTTCAATCATTAACATTAATACCTACAACCTTAATCACTTGTTTTTATTATGGTTTATACAAAACCACCCTGATTGGTGCAGTAACCATATGATTTTAATCATAAATTACACCTTTTTTGGATGTCAGTTATCTTTACACTATTAACTAACTATAAACACCAATATAAGTTAAGATATTGATTTAATTTGCAATTATTCATGTGGTATATAATTTGCCTTATTATTAATGTGCTTTATTATTAATGCTTTTCAGTAACAGTAAAATTAGCGCACATATTATTTAGCATAAGGAAAAAGAAGATGAATAAATTACATTTATACTCAGCCATAATGCTGTTCGTTGTTTCATTTACCTTGCCTATAAATGCTATGGCAGTTCCATATTCTTATAGTGACCTCTGGGATGTAAGTAATGGAGTTACCATAAACAGTACGAGTGGTGTTCAGAATTATAATTCAGTCTGGAAATCTGATATTCGTGATATGTTTGGTGGTAACTATGGGTATCCAGAAACCGGTAACACGATTTTTAAAGATTATATGTCACCTGGTTTCTCCGGAGGCAATGTCCAGGCAGGATATACTCACTTTGTCGAGTGGAATACTTCAAGCCTGGTGACATTGCGTAGTTTTGTACTCCATGCATCAAATGAACCTTACTTGGGCAATTCTGGTATGCTAAGGAGAGCATTTAGCCAGTTTCGCCTCTTCACCGGTGATGGTGCAGGCAACTGGACCACTATCTATGACACTGGACCTGGCTTTACGTATGAAGGGGGACTTGAGATTGCTACCGATATTACAGCCATCAGCGCCCAATATTTCCGGGCTGAGTTTGTTCAGGCACCATGGAATGATCCTAGGGCAGTTGGTCCAAGGATTATGGAATTAGATGGATTTAGTACTTTTCTTGATGGTAGCACTGGGAATGGGAATATCCCGGAGCCTGCTACCCTTGCACTCATGGGTCTCGGTCTGGCTGTAGTTGGTTTCAGGAGAAAGAAACGAGCTTAAAGCTATAGCTAACCCCAAATATTACATCTATAGACACTGAGTATCTATTGACTGTGCTTCTTGATGAAGTTTCGGCAGCAGGGATGTTGCCGAAAAGCCTCCATGGATGCGCTCTTTATTAAGAGAAAGGCGTCTTCAGCAAGGAGCACAGTCAATAGATACGGTATTTGCGTCTAAATAAAAATTATAAAAAGTATGCTCCCACCCTGGGG
>JALWLM010000071.1 GCA_027084145.1 Crocinitomicaceae bacterium
ATTCTGCTCTTTTAGCTTTTTAAATATCTTTTTATATTTTTTCTTTAGTTTATCAAAATATGTTTTTCTTTTAATGCCTAGGTAAACGGATAGTCTCTCTTGGAGAGCTAAAGGGTCTAAATCTCGGTACAAAATTCCGTTTACCGCCAGGGAAATTTCTCCTCTTTCTTCAGATACAACTAAAGCAATAGCATCTGTTTCTTCAGAAATTCCTATAGCTGCTCTATGTCTAGTTCCAATATTTTTTGGAACATTAGGATTAATAGTAAGAGGTAAAAAACATCTGGCAGATGCAATTTTTTGGTCTTTTATAATTACAGCTCCGTCGTGGAGGGGAGTTTGAGGTATAAATATCGAGATGAGAAGCTCTAATGAAACATCGGCATTCAGTCGAACGCAGCCATCCACGTAGTTATCTAAACTGATATTCCTTTCAAAAACGATTAACGCCCCAATTCTACGTTCGGCCATAAAAGTAGCAGCTCTAATAACCTCATCAATAACCTTTTTTTGGGATAACATAAGTGAAGAAAATAAAGTTCCTTCACCAAGTTTAGCTAAACCGCGCCTCAGTTCAGGCTGAAATATCACGATAATAAGAATAAGACCTACAGCCCACAGATTATTAAAAATCCATTCTAAAGTACGAAGTTCAAAAATTTTAGCGAAAATCCAAAGTAAAAGGATAAAAAGAATACCTGTTAAAATATGCCATCCACGGGTTCCTATCAAAAATTTCAATAAAAAATAAATAATTGTTGCTGTGATTAGAATATCTACTACATCGTTAAGCCGCATATGGAGAATGGCGTTAAAAAAATCAGACAATCTTGTAGCCTCTAATTGTGTCTAATACTGTTAAAAATTCGGCAGTTTCCTTAACATCATGAGTTCTAACTATATGAGCCCCGTTTAAAACGGCAACTGCAGTAGCTGCTAAAGTTCCGTTTAATCTTTCTGCTGGTGGGTATTCAGACTTTCCTAGAAAGTTTTTTAAAATACTTCCGATAAAAGATTTCCTAGAAAGGCCAACTAAAACAGGAACACCTAAAACTTTTAACTCTTTAAGACGTTTTAGTATTTCTACGTTATGTTCGACTTTTTTTCCAAAACCTATCCCAGGGTCTACTATAAATCTATCTTTTCTTATTCCTTTTTCCATACCATACTGTATCTGATTTTCTAAAAAGCTGATTACTTCCTCCATAACATCGTTGTAGTATGGGTCTTGTTGCATGTTTTCAGGAGTTCCTTTTATATGATTTACAATAACTGGAACGTCATATTTTGCTACAACTGAAGCCATTTCTGGGTCAAAGGACATACCACTTATATCATTTACCATGTTTGCTCCTGCTTTTATAGCTTCTTCTGAAACCTTTGATTTGTATGTATCTATAGATATAAAAAAGTTATCTCCAAGTTCCTTTCGTAGTTTCTCTATTACAGGTATTACCCTTTCCATCTCTTCTTCTTCAGGAACAGGTTTAGCTCCAGGTCTTGTAGATTCTCCACCGACATCTATAATTCGTGCACCATCGTTTAACATCTTTTCTGCTTCTTTTAATGCTTTATTTGTATTTTTATAAAAATTTCCTCCATCTTAAAACGAATTACGAGTTATATTTAAAATACCCATACTTCGTGT
>JALWLM010000072.1 GCA_027084145.1 Crocinitomicaceae bacterium
TATTTCATTAAACGTAATACGCTTAGTATCTTTTTTCTTTAAATTTAGAACTTCATACAGATGCCAAGAAATAGCCTCTCCTTCACGGTCTTCATCCGTTGCCAACCAAACCGTATCTGAAGATTTTACTTGTTTTTTTAATTCTGAAACAACTTGTTTTTTCTCAGAAGGAATTTCATATTTAGGTTGGAAATTATTGTTAACATCTACTGCCTCTCCTTTTTTAATTAAGTCCCGAATGTGACCATAACTGGACTTTACGACATAATCTTTCCCTAAGTATTTTTCAATTGTATTTGCCTTAGCGGGTGACTCAACAATGACTAAATTTTTTGCCATGATTTATTTTTTTAACTCCTAATAAAGAGCAATAAATATTTTTCAAACTGCAAAATAAGGTGAAAAAAACACGATATACAACAAAAAAACAAAAGGATTTTAAATTTTACCTGTATTTAACCTATGGTTAAAAAAATATCAACTACCCAAGACGTTCTACTTTTGATATTTTCGACAATGAATGATATACAAAACTAATCAGATGTAACATTTGATCTCTCCCCTTTCTTTGTCCGATTTTAGATGTAATAAAAATAGATGCTGTAAAAATCATTCCTGTAGGAATCACCCATAACCATGACGCATCATTATGATTGATGTATTTTACAAAACCAAAAATCCCTGCAAAAGTGGAAATCAAAAAAATGACCGCATACATAAAAGAAAACATCGCCCATACAGACTGTCGAGGTCCTACTAAACATGAAACTGTTGTGTAATCCGTAAACTCTTCTTTCTCTATTCTAACCGTCAATTCAGGCGACCAATAATGTTGTTTTGATTTTGGTATTCTGACAAAAACCACTCCCATAGAACGCTCTCCGGACACCGTAGGATCTTTAGGTATAGCTCCTTCTAAATGATTTAATGCTTTTTCAGGCTCTACATCTATTTTAAGCTTAAATCTTGGACGAATTTCCCCTAGTATGGAATGATTTAATCGATTAAAAGGCATGCTCAAATTTAAAATAAATTTTGAAAAATCATATTTTTTTGCTATATTATATACAACTTCCTGCCTAATCGAAATAAACAAACTACCTACCGCATTGCTAAAATTTATAAAACTTTAAAACCATGAAAAAAAGTGCTTTAATTATCCAAGGGGGAGGATTTAGAACGGCATTTAGTGCAGGAGTATTGGATGCCTTTATGTCTATGAATTATAATCCGTTTGATGCCTACTTCGCCGTCTCAGGAGGAACTGTTGCAGTTTCGTATTACCTTAGTCAACAATATCAAGCTTGCTTTAATGCGATGAAATTTCTAAGTAGTAATAGTCAATTCATTAATTATCGACGAATTTTTAAAGGTGACAACTTAATGAATATTGATTATTTCTACAATGTAACAAGAGACATTGTTCCCTTTCTTTTAAATAGAGCAATCAATAATATTTCTAATAAAAAAATGAGGATTGTTATTACTAACATAAAAACCGGTCAAGCTGAATATTATCATCCAACGAATACAACATGGGTAGATTCTGTTATCGCATCTTGTACATTACCATTTATAACAAAAGGAAAACATTTATTAAATGGTAATTATTATATGGATGGGGGATGGAGTGATCCTCTACCTGTCAAACAAGCAATTAAAGAAGGATATACAGACATTACAATTATCAGAACGAGTCCTAAAAATCTAAAACTATCAATGTCATGGATTGATTACATCGGCAGTATCACCTCCTCTAACGAGGCTTTAAAAAAATGTTTTGAAAAAAACCATCTAATATACAATCAAAGTATTGATTTTATTCATCAATTACAAAAAACAAAGTATATCAAAATTAAACAAATCGCACCATTATCTCCTTTAAAGTGCGGCACGTATAGCAACTCTATACAAAGCATCGCCGATGATTACAGATATGGAGTATCCATGGGAATTGATTTTTTAAATAAAAGTTCATCATCTCTTTTAAAAAGCGGATAATATTTTTTTTTCTCTGAAAAAGTAAGTATCTTTACATCCAAATTAAAAAACAATAATTATGAAAAAAATTTACTTATCTATCTTTTCAATTGTAGCGATGGCTTTTGGAGCTAATGCTCAATTGCCTTGGACAGAAGATTTTAACGGAGGTACAGGACAATTTACTGTAACAAATTCCGGTACAGGAACATCTGCAAATCTGGGTTGGGCACACGAAACAAACCCGGGCGCAATACCTGTAGGATCTCTATCTCCTTTTGCTTCAACAACGGCATCAAATGGTTTTATGTTTGTTAGTTCTGATGCTGCCGGAGGTGCTGATAATGACGGGAATCAAATCATTACAGAAATGACGTCTTCAGTGATTGACTGTTCTACAACTCCTAATGTCGTATTAAAATTCCAACACAACTACAGATGGTGGCATGATTCCAGAATTGTAGAAGTATCCGGAGACAACGGTGCAACTTGGACCACGTACCAAATTACAGATGAAAACGGCTATGATTTAGGGTATTCTTCCGGAGATCAAAACTCTTTAAACCCTCAAATGGAAGTAATTGATATCACTGCAGTAGCAGGGGGGCAATCTCAAGTACTTATCAAATTCAAATATGATGATCATGACTGGTGGGCATGGTACTGGGCTATTGATGATATTTCCGTTGAATTAAAACCTGATGATGATTTACAAATGCTATCTTCTTGGGTTACAGGAGAAAACAATGAAGGTTTAGAGTACGGAAGAACTCCAATGAATCATTTAGAAACAAACTATATTTACGGTTCGGAAGTATTTAACTTTGGTGTTAATAACCAAACAAACGTAACCGTTGACATCGATTATACAGATGCAGCTAACCCAACACAATTCTCATTAACAGCAACAATGGCTCAAATTGACAGCGATTCTACTGAGCTTGTACAAACAGCACCTACAGCACAATCATTTGCTAAAGGTATTTACAAAGGAGTTTACACCGTAACTTCAGATAATGAAACTTCTGCATCTTCTACTTTTGGAGATAACACTATGAACAGATACTTTGAAGTGACAGACTCTTTATACTCTTTAGACGGTATCGGAGTAACCCCATCTAACGAACTTCTTCTTGATCAAATTGGAACAGGAATGTTCATGGGAGGAGATGACGGTTTTATGGTCGCAACAATGTACCACATTAAAACAACTGATACAATTGGAGGTTTAGTTGTCGCTTTGGCAAGTACATCTCAACCGGGAGGACAAATCATGCCTATGATTATGGATACAGCTACTGTAAATGCAGGAAATACAACTCCTACTTTTATTGGTGACCCTGTAGATGTTACACAAGCAGATATTAATGCCGGATTCATCTACGTTCCTTTTGCTACAACAGCAAATCCTACAAATTATGCTATCTTACAACCCGGTGCATATTACGCTGTTGTAGAACTTACAAGTAACGGAGGTACTAATAATGTTAGGATTCTTGATGACAAAACAGTTCCTCAACCTGCAGGAGCAAGTTTGATCTATCTTGCCGGTGACCAATGGTACACTAATGGGGTAGCTTCCGGTGTAAGATTAGTAACTTGGGTTGATCCTACATTAGGAGTAGAAGAAACAACATTAGAAGGTGTTTCTGTTTATCCTAACCCTTCTAACGGAATCATCACTATTTCTAATGAAAATAACACAGCTAACAATATCGTTGTAACTGATGTAACAGGTAAAGTAGTTTATACTACTTCTGCAAACACTACTGCAACTATTGATTTATCAAGCAATGGAACAGGAATCTATTTGGTTAAAATCTCTAACGAAAATGGTTCTGTTGTAGAAAGAATTGTGATTAAGTAATTCTCTTAATTAACAAGCAAAAAAAGCCACACGCTCAGCGTGTGGCTTTTTTATTATTGAACCTTTAAAATCAATATTTTTAAAGTATTACATATTTAAGGTGATAAATCCGCCTATTCTACGTACCTTTGCACCTAATTATATAAAAATATAGAATGACATTTGAAGAGCTCGGGCTAAAGAGTGAGGTGCTTAAGTCGTTAAAAGAAATGGGGTTCAAAGCACCGACTCCAATCCAAGAAAAAGCAATTCCGCATTTATTAAAAGAGGAAAGTGACTTTGTAGGATTAGCTCAAACAGGGACAGGTAAAACCGCAGCGTTTGGTTTACCATTAATTAGTAAAGTAGAAGAAAACACAAAACATCCGCAAGGACTTGTAATTTGCCCAACACGTGAATTATGTTTACAAATCTCTAAAGATTTAGAAACCTACGCAAAACATCTTAACGTTAAAGTGATTCCAGTGTACGGAGGAACGGATATCAAAAGACAAATCCAAAACATTAAAAAAGGAGCTTCAATTATTGTCGCTACCCCGGGTCGTCTTGTCGATCTAATCAATAGAAAAGCCATTTCTCTTTCTGAAGTAAAATGGGTAGTCTTAGATGAAGCTGATGAAATGTTAAATATGGGGTTTAAGAAAGATATTGACACAATTCTCGAAAAGACACCTGATTCAAAGAACGTTTGGTTATTCTCCGCAACCATGCCTAAAGAAGTAGCTTTGATTGCAAAAAATTACATGAGAAATCCACTCGAAGTAGCAATTGGGTATAAAAATCAAACCAACGAAAATATTGAACATATTTATTATGTTGTCAAAGAACGAGATAGATATGCAGCATTAAAACGACTCATCGATTTTAATCCGAATATCTACGGATTGGTTTTTTGCCGAACACGTAGAGAAACTGCTGCTGTAGCAGACAAGCTAGGAAAAGACGGTTATAGTGCAGAACCTTTACATGGAGATTTATCTCAAGCACAACGCGATATGGTGATGCGCCGTTTCCGTGAGAAAAACATTCAAATACTCGTTGCTACAGATGTTGCTGCCAGAGGAATAGATGTAGATAACATCACTCATGTGATTAATTATAACTTACCTGATGAAGTAGAAAATTATACGCACCGTTCAGGAAGAACAGCTCGTGCCGGTAAAAAGGGACAATCATTAGTATTGATTAATACGCGGGAAGCCTATAAAATAAAGCAAATCGAACGTATTATTCGAACCACCTTTAAAAAAGGTGAAATTCCAAGTCCAAAAGAAATTTGTGAAATCCAATTAATGAAATTGGTTGACCGCGTAATCACTACAGAAGTCAAAGAAGATGATATTTCCGAGTTTCTACCTTTAGTAATGGCTGAATTTGAACATCTATCAAGAGAAGAAATTGTGAAAAAATTTGTTTCTGCAGAATTCAATCGCTTTTTAGAATATTATGAAAGAGCTGGTGATTTGAATGCAAAAGAAGGTGAAAGTGATAGAAATAAAAGAAAAGATAGAGGACAAAGGCGAGATAAAAATCGAGGAAAAGATGATAATAACAAAACAAGGTTTTTTGTTAATCTGGGAAAAAGAGACGGATTAAACCCCGGAGGATTATTACGCGTTATCTGTGACAATACAGGACTTAAATCCGATAAAATCGGAAGAATTGATATCTTAGATAGTTTTTCTTTCTTCGATGCTGACAATGAATTTGTTGACAAAATTGTTAAACAAACAAATAATACCGATTTTGAAGGAAATAAACTTCGAGTAGAAGTAACAAAAAGTGGTGGAAATAAAAGAAAAGAACGTAGTAGTGACGGTGGTGGATGTTTTAAAAAAAGAAGTAGAGGAAACAACGGAAGAAAAAACAGCAGAAGAACTCGCAATTATTAATCAAGAAGGTATCATTTAATATGGAAATTAGAAATATAGCGATAATCGCACACGTTGACCATGGAAAAACCACTTTGGTTGACAAACTAATTGAAGCGGGACAAGTCGAAAATGAAAGAGAAAGACTTACCGGTGATTTGATTATGGATAACAATGATTTAGAAAGAGAGAGAGGAATTACCATCGTTTCTAAAAACGTATCTGTTTATTATAAAGATACGAAAATTAATATCATTGATACTCCGGGGCATGCGGACTTTGGCGGTGAAGTAGAACGTGTTTTAAATATGGCGGATGGAGTTTGTTTATTGGTGGATGCCTTTGAAGGCCCAATGCCACAAACACGATTTGTATTAGGAAAAGCATTGTCTATGGGATTAAAACCTTTGGTGATTATCAATAAAGTAGATAAAGATAACTGTACTCCTGATGAAGTTCATGAAAAAGTTTTTGATCTAATGTTTGAATTAGATGCTAATGAAGAACAACTCAATTTTCCAACGATGTACGGTTCAGCTAAAAACGGTTGGATGTCCGATGATTGGACAAAGCCAAGCGACAACATCACTCCTCTTTTAGATAAAATCTTAGAATATTTTGAACCTAAAAAGAAAGAAAAAGGAAATACACAAATGTTAATTACTTCATTGGACTTCTCTTCTTACGTTGGTCGAATTGCAATTGGAAGATTAAATAGAGGCGAATTGAAAGAAAACATGCCGGTCATGCTTGTAAAAAGAGATGGTACAAAAGAAAAACACAGAATTAAAGAAGTTTTTATTTACGATGGTATTAACCGTGTTAAAGTTAAAGAAGTTAAAGAAGGGGATATCTGCGCTGTAACAGGATTAGAAGGTTTTGAGATTGGAGACTGTATTTGTGACATCGAAAATCCTGAGCCTTTAGAAACAATCGCCATTGATGAACCTACAATGAGCATGCTTTTCTCAATTAACGATTCGCCGTTCTTTGGAAAAGAAGGAAAGTTTGTAACCTCGAGACATATTGCGGAACGATTGGAAAAAGAATTGGAGAAAAATCTTGCTCTTCGCGTAGAACAGACAGATAAAGCAGATAAATGGATGGTATATGGGCGTGGAGTGATGCATTTATCCGTACTTATTGAAACAATGCGTAGAGAAGGCTATGAATTACAAGTAGGACAACCACAAGTATTATTTAAAGAAATCGATGGTGTTAAATGTGAACCTATCGAAGAATTAACTATAGATTTACCGGAATCAGTTAGCGGAACTGCCGTAGAAGCTGTTTCTAAACGGAAAGGTGAAATGAAAAACATGGAACCTAAAGGAGACCGAATGATCATTACATTTGAAATACCTTCCAGAGGAATTATCGGGCTCCGTAACTTTTTATTAACAGCAACTGCAGGAGAAGCAATCATGACGCATCGTTTTATCAATTACCAACCATATAAAGGAGAAATTCCGGGAAGACAAAATGGTTCTTTAATTTCGATGGAACAAGGGACGGCTATCCCATTTTCATTAAATAATCTGCAAGAAAGAGGTACTTTCTTCATTGCTCCGGGAGAAGAAATTTATGAAGGTCAGGTCATTGGGGAGCATACTAGATCAAACGATCTTGTAGTTAATGTCACAAAAACAAAAAAGTTAACCAATATGCGCTCATCAGGAGCGGATGATAAAGTGAAACTTGCTCCACCAAAAGTATTTAGCCTTGAGGAATGTTTAGAATACATTCAAGAAGATGAATATGTGGAAGTAACACCTCAAAACCTCAGAATGCGTAAAATCATATTAAAAGAAAACGAACGAAAAAGAGCAGGAAATAAAAAATAATGATATTAATCATTTTAATAAATTATCAAAATAAGTTTCTTTGATGTTCTTATTTTA
>JALWLM010000073.1 GCA_027084145.1 Crocinitomicaceae bacterium
GAGATATATCGTCTAATTTATAGATTCAGTCTTTCTTTTACTCTTATTTTTGCTGCTATATCAATCGGTGTTTTTATTTATTTTCCGAAGCTTGATTTATTTCCTTTTGTAGGTCCTGCTCTGGTGGGTCTTTTTAATTTTATTTATTTAATAAAAACAAAAGACTATAAATTATTATTTTGGATATACACAATAGCCGGGACCTTTTTTGTAGCTAACTCATTATTCAATCACCCGGAGATTTCTCATATTACAGATGTAGCTTGGATAGGGGTTGTTATTATGGCGGCATTTTTAGGGTTAGACTATAGAGTAGCTATTATTTTCCTTGTTGTCAACATCATTATTCTTGCCATTTTTAATTTGTTTTTTTATGAGGAAAATATAAGGGTATTACAAGACCGTTCTAGCAATAGAAATATTTTAGATATGATGGAATTGGCCATAGCAATCTATATTTTTGGCTTTTTACTTTTACGATTTGTTAATCTTCAACGCCTTTCGGAAAAAAAAATAAAAGAAGCATATAATAAGTTAGAAAGAAAGCACAAAGAAAACATTGTATTACTTCAAGAGGTTCACCATCGTGTAAAAAACAATCTTCAAATTATTATAAGTTTATTGAGATTACAAAAAGAAGAAATAAAAACTCCGGAAATAAAAGATGTCTTTCAAGAGGCGGTTGATAGGATAATAGCGATGTCTTTAATTCATAAAAAATTATATAAGAGTAAAGAGTTTGCAAGAATACATTTATTATCATATTTAGAAGAACTTATATCTGATTTAATATCATTAAATAAAAAAGAGATAAAATATGAAGTATGTAGCGATTTAGAATATATAGACTTAGAGACAATAGTTCCTTTGGGTTTATTGATCAATGAGTTAGTTTCCAACACATTAAAACATGCTTTTGATAATGATGAAAATGAGAATAAAATAACGATTGATATCAAAAAAATAGATGGAGGGACCATTCAGTTAATTTATTTTGATAATGGTCGATGGAAAGAAAAGAAAGAAAAAGGGTTTGGGTTGGAGTTAATAGATATTTTCACCAGTCAATTGAATGGTACTTTTGAACGAGAGACATCTAATCAAGGAACCGTCTATGTGTTTGAATTAAAACAAATAAAGATAAAAATAAAGAGTGATGAAGGCATATATCGATAATATTGCGTATGATTTTCAGCAAGGAGAAACAATTCTAGAGTTTACACGCAGAGTTGCCGCCGAGAAAAAGATTCCCACACTTTGTGATGCCCCAAATTTAGAACCTTTTGGGTCTTGTAGAGCTTGTAGTGTAGAGGTAGCATTAGAAAAAGACGGAAAAACAAAAACTATGGCTTCTTGTCACACACCTGTGACAGAAGGAATTTATATTTATACGAATACCCCTTCTATAAAAAAGTTAAGAAAAAACATCATAGAATTGGTGCTTACGGATCATCCGTTAGATTGCTTGACTTGTGAAGTGAATGGAAACTGTGAATTGCAAGATGTTGCCGCTCAAGTAGGAATACGGAAAGTTAGGTATCCGAATGGAGAAAATCACTTAAATAGAGAAAAAGATTTAAGCCATCCCTATATGACATCGGACCTTTCAAAATGTATTAATTGTTATCGTTGTGTGAGGGCTTGTGATGAGGTGCAAGGACAGTTTGTTTTAAGTATGTCGGGAAGAGGTTTTGATTCAAAAATCATCAAAGGTTTTGATCAATCTTTTATGGATTCTGACTGTGTGAGCTGTGGAGCATGTTCGCAAGCATGTCCTACTTCTGCCATTTCAGATGTTTTCCAATCAAAAGCAGTGTATGCAGAAAAGAAAACAAGAACAATATGTACCTATTGTGGAGTAGGGTGTAACCTGGAGGTTGCAACAAGTAACGGCGAAATTTTAAGCATTCAAGCACCCTATGATGCAGAGGTTAATCAAGGACATACATGTCTAAAAGGGCGATATGCTTTCCAATTTTATAACCATCCTGAACGTTTACGTTCACCTATGATTAAAAAAAGAAACGGGAAGTTTGAAGAAGTGTCTTGGGATGAGGTCTATGAATATATTGTCAATAAAATAAATGAAGTTAAAGCAATTGACGGACCGGATGCTATTGCGGGTATTTCATCTTCAAGATGCACCAATGAAGAAAATTACTTGATGCAGAAATTATTACGGGTAGCAATCGGGACAAATAACATTGATGGATGTGCACGAGTTTGTCATTCTCCAACAGCTTTGGGAATGCAAAGAACATTTGGAACAGGAGCAGCAACGAATTCAATAGAAGATTTGAAATATACGGATTGTATTATGGTTATAGGAGCGAATCCTACGGATGCACACCCGGTAACAGGAGCAAAACTGAAACAGTTTGCGATGAAAGGAAAGCCAACGATTGTGATTGACCCGAGAAAAACAGAATTAGCAAAATATGCAAGTCATCATTTAGCAATTCGTCCCGGGACCAATGTGGCCGTATTAAATATGATGATGTATTATATCATCAAAGAAGGGTTGGTCGATAAATCTTTCATTGAGAGTAGAACAGAAGGATATGAAGAATTTGAAAAGCAGATTCTATCAATTGATATTGATAAATATGAGAAAGTATCAGGGGTTTCTAGAGAACAGGTAAGAGAAGCGGCAATTGCTTATGCTTCGGTTCCTAATGCGATGTCTTTTCATGGGTTGGGGGTTACGGAACATTCGTTGGGAACTTTTACGGTCATGCAAATTGCAGACTTAGCAATGCTAACGGGTAATATTGGTCGTAAGGGAGTGGGTGTGAATCCTTTAAGGGGACAAAATAATGTTCAAGGATCCGCCGATATGGGAGTTCAACCACACCAAGGAGCAGGATATCTGGATGTAACCAATCCGGAAATAGCGGATAAATATTCTACATTCTATGGGAAGAAGGTTCCTTCGGAAATAGGATATAAAATTCCGGAAATGTTTGATGCTGCTTTAGAAGGCAAATTAAAAGTACTTTGGATAATTGGAGAGGACGTGGTTCAGACAGACCCGAATACACAAAAAGTTATCAAAGCATTGAATAATATTGATATGGTTATTGTTCAAGAGTTATTTATGACAGAGACAGCAAAACATGCAGATGTTATTTTGCCGGGAGCATCATTTTTAGAAAAAGAAGGAACTTTTACCAATGGAGAAAGGAGAATCCAAAAAGTTAATAAGGTTATAGATCCTATAGAAGGGGCAAAGGTAGATGGGCAAATTATCATAGATGTGATGAACCGATTAGGATACCCTCAGGAAGATTATACGGCAAAAGGAATGTTGGAAGAAATATCTCAAATTGTTCCGTTTTTTGCTGGTGTAAAATGGGAAGAATTAGGGGTTAATGGAAAACAATGGCCGGTAAAACCTGACGGGCAGGATACAAAAATATTACATGATAAGTCTTTTAAACGAGGGAAAGGGTTGTTTGATTTTTTCGATTGGAAAGAAACCAAAGAATTGGTTCAACATAGAGATCAATTCCCGTACATTTTGACAACGAACAGAGAGCTGGAACATTATAATTGCGGAGCAATGACACGAAGGACAGGGAACGTAGAAATATTAAAAGAAGATTATTTATTGATTCATCCCGAAGACGCAAAAGAGAATGGAATTTCTGACGGAGATTTTGTTTGTTTGGAATCAGCAAGAGGAAAAGTGGATGTTAGAGCAAAAATAACGGATGAAGTTAAAAAGGGGGTATTAAGTACAACATTCCATTTCCCTGAAATCATGGTCAATAATATAACGTCAGATGTTCATGATTCAGAAGCAATGTGTCCGGAATACAAAGTTGTAGCGGTTAGAATAAGAAAGAGTAAAGGGAAGTTTAAACAAATGGCAGAGGCAAAAAAATAGAGCGTATGTTTACAGGAATAGTTGAAGGTTTAGGCTTGGTGACAAAAACAGAAAGAAAAGGGAGTAATATTGATTTTACGATTAAAGCAGAATTTACCGGAGAATTGAAAATAGATCAGAGTGTTGCTCATAACGGATGTTGTCTTACGGTTGTACAAATACATAAAGATGAATATGTAGTCACAGCAATTGATGAAACTCTAAACAAAACGAACCTTTCGGAGTGGAAAGAAGGAACAAAGGTAAACCTGGAACGTTGTATGGTGATGAATGGGCGGTTAGATGGACACATCGTTCAAGGACATGTAGATACAACAGCAATATGTGTTAAAAAAGAACATAAAGACGGAAGTTGGGAGTTTGCTTTTCGCTATGATACAGATGACATTACTGTTGAAAAAGGTTCGATAACGGTTAACGGCGTTAGTTTAACCGTTGTCAATTCAAAGGATAAAGAATTTTCAGTGCATATCATCCCTTATACGTATGAACATACTAATTTTCATACAATTGAAGAGGGCAGTAAGGTTAACTTAGAATTTGATATTATTGGGAAATATGTTGCAAAGTTGATGAGAAAACAACCTACTTAAATCGGTTAAATTTCTCTATCCAGTTTTTGATGTGGACTTCTACATTTACAAACATTTTATTTCTTCTTAATGAATCGATTGTAAAGATCATCCTTGCCTTATTGATTTCCCAAAGAACCTTATTATTTCGAGTATAAAGTAATTGTGGTTGGTATTTTCCCGTATAAAAAGTATAAGAACTATCTGTTTTAGACAGGTGTAAAGGAGGTGAAAATAAGAAATAATAATCGTTACCGTCTTTAGTGATGATTCCTTCTTCAAGAAGCCGATTAAAGAAATGATCTCCATTTTTATTGATTTCTAAATGAAAACATAGGGCATCTACTTTTTTACGTTTTGTTTTAGTGACTTCGACAGGATTAAAATTTTCATCAAAAACGGTTTCAATATATCGTTCTTTAACGTAATGAATACCACCATGGCGTAATGCAATATTCCCATTCCAAAGGGATAAAAATTGTTGTAAAGAAAAATCAAATTTGTCTGCTTGTTTTTTTAAGAATTGATAAAAAGGATGTTGCTTCTTTTCTCTTAAAGAATCAATATTGAGATGAAGATTAATAACATGTTTACTAAATAAATGAAAAGGGTAGGAAGGACCTTGTTGTCGTAATGAAAAAGGAATATTATGGAGAAAATCAATCTCTCCCGTTAAATTTAACTTTGTAGAATCATTCGTTAATCTGAAAAGAATTTCATTAATATCATATTGTTGTAATCTTTCTTTTTTAGCAGAACAAATAAGCATATTGTCATTAAGTAAGGAATCTTTTTTGCATAATGTTTCCCATCGTGGCAACATAGAACCATGTTTTCCCGAAATAATATGATATAAAAAAGAGTTGAAGTTGTCACCAAGGTACAATACCGCCCAATCATCTCCATAAGAAAGATGACTATTAATAGATGGATCAAAATAAACTTTATGATTTTTAAAAGTTCTTTCTTTGATTTGAAAATCTGTTTTTAACCGTTGAATGAGGAGTCTGAATTTTTCTTTATTTGTAACAGAAACGAGAATGCCGAAATTTTTCAACTCTTTGTCATCTTCATCTAAAAAAAGATAAGAAGGAGATTGGATATCTACTCCATACCTCTTTGCTTGTTGTAATAAAACGTTTGGTGTAATTTTATCTCGAAAAGGAATATGATAATAAAAAGTTATTTTTGATAAACTTTCAGCCAAAGAAAGAAGATCTGCTTTCGCGATATAATCACCTATTGGTGCACGATCTATTAATCGTGCTTTTTCCTCTTTATTGATTTCCCAAGGACGAAAAATAAATAATCCGATCAGGAAAATAGAAAGAGCAAGAAAGAATAGAATCTTTCTCATTTAGAAAATAAATATAAACTGTTAATTAAGTCTAAAACAAAGAATATATTATCGTCGCTTGCTTCTTCAAACTTGTAAGATACTTTTACGGAAGTATTATTTTTGTTTACTTTTGGGCAGGTTAATTCCAGAGTTCCTTGCCGGTCCTTCATCAGTTTTAACAATGCCTGCTCTTCTTTACTGAAGACATTCTCAGGAATGTCTTCTACACTTGCACCTGCATTTGCCGTAGCATAGAAAAAACGGTTTTTTGAAATGGATTTCATTAAGTCCCTATTAGGGAATGTTCTGTCCTTAGCAAAAGCAATATGTTTACTGTTTGTAGCGAAATAAATACCATCTTCAATGAGGATATACAGATCTAGCCCCTCTATTGCACCATCTTTGATAATCCATACATCTTTTTCCTTTCGTATTTTACCTTTTTGATCAATTCTGGAAAGAAGATCAAAAGTTCGATGAGTAAACTCTTCTTTTTTAGACGAAAAGGCATAGGTAAATATTGGCACATCAATTACAATAGTATCCGTTTTTTCAGTATATTCAAAGGTTTCTTTATTGTATTCAAATGAAACTTTTTCCGTAGTTACTGTTTCCATACCATTGTAGGTAAAGAAAAAAGAACCCGCATAAGAATTGAATAAGTTGTCTTTATCTAACATTTCATGCATAATTTCCATGATGAGAACAGATATAATAGCCTCTGTTCCTCCATTTTTTTCCAAAAGAGGGATAAGCTGTTCTCTTAATTGATTGTAGCTTTCTTTAAAATTGATGTTAGAAACAAAAACGGCAGAACTGTTTCTTGGGATATATTTGAATATTTTTTTATCCGGTCTTTTACTTGCCATTGCTGTATAAATATTTCCAAGCTTATCATTATATTGAATGTCTAAATGCAAATCAATGGATGCTTCATTGATGTTTAAATCCCCTAAAAAATAGTTTCCTTTATATAACTCATAAATTTCAGGGTGAGCAAAATAGAACATAGAATACAACAAATTATTTTTAGCGTATTTTCCTTTATAAACAGAGTTGTCATAGAAGAAGATTCCATCGGATGTGCTTTTTAATTTTTCTGCAAATACAGGGAAAAAGGATTTCAAGTTTTCACCGTCGAAAAATAAACTTTGTTCCACAACTTTAATAAGTGCATCTTGTTCTACGACTTCCACAGAATCAAGAATATCTTGATAAGTTCTTTTTTCTAATTCTTTTCCATCTCCTTGTATTTCTTTGACCTGTTTGTTTTCTTCTTGCTCTATTACCGGAGTGGTGATTGAATATTTTTCATAAAGTTTATTTCCTTCTTTCACCCAAATAGAATCAGCAATTTCTTGAATGTATTGTCTTTGAGGTGAAATCCGTATAAGTACAGCAGCGTTATTGGTGAGATACATTCGGTTTAATAAAGATTGATATAAGGAGATACCATTAGGCAAATTAGATTTCAACTGCTCATAATCGTCTAGAGCTTCAAAAAACAGGTTTTCGTCTTTAATCCCCAGTGAAAAACCCGTAATTTCAAAGACTTCATTTTTGCCGGTAAAAAAGATGATTTTTTGTGAAATATCAATCCCGATTTTTTCAAGATTTTTATCACTAATGGAACCATCAAAAACCTCTTGTTCCAAGTCGCGCATAAATTCATATTGAAGCAGATCGACGAAAGCCAACTTTTTCAGTATTTCCGGATTATTGATAGCAAAAGCTGAATGACTGTATACCGGAACTAAATCTTCAGAGCGTTGAGCAAGAACGTTGAAAGATAAAAGTAGTAATAGAACAGAATAGAA
>JALWLM010000074.1 GCA_027084145.1 Crocinitomicaceae bacterium
TGCTTGCTACTGGAAAATTAGGTGCAGGGTTTGCCTTCTCGGTAGCTTATAGTGCTCACACAGGGATAGGAACGTTACCTCTATTATATTATGGAAACGATGATCAAAAACAACGATACATACCAAAATTAGCTTCAGGAGAATGGAAAGCTGCTTATTGTTTAACGGAACCTAATGCCGGATCTGATGCAAATTCAGGAAAGACGAAAGCAACCTTATCCGAAGACGGGAAACATTATATTCTTAATGGGCAAAAAATGTGGATAACCAATGCCGGTTTTGCAGACTTATTTACTGTTTTTGCAAAAATTGATGATGACAAGAAATTATCAGCCTTCCTTGTTGAAGCTAAGAGCGAGGGAATTACCTTAAACCCTGAAGAAAAGAAAATGGGAATTAAAGGCTCTTCTACCAGACAAGTATTCTTCAATAATGTAAAAGTTCCCGTTGAAAACTTATTATCCGAAAGAGAAAATGGATTTAAAATAGCTCTAAATATTTTAAATATCGGAAGAGCTAAACTTGCAGGAGCTGTTATCGGTGGAGCTAAATCAGCGATTACTCTATCTGTAAAATATGCAAATGAAAGAGAACAGTTTGGAAGACCTATTTCAAAGTATGGAGCTATTCGACATAAATTAGCAGAACAAGTCATCCAAACATTTGCCGTGGAATCAGCAGTTTACAGGGTTTCTCAAAATATAGAAGATGCCATTAACTCTCTAATAAACAATGGGATGAGTAAATCCGAAGCAACATTAAAAGGTATTGAATTGTTTGCTCCTGAATGTGCTATATTAAAGGTATCTGCTTCTGAAGCTTTGGATTACGTGGTTGATGAAGGAGTTCAGATTCATGGAGGAATGGGATACTCGGCAGAAAGTATCATTGAAAGAGCTTATAGAGACTCCAGAATCAATAGAATTTTTGAAGGAACTAATGAAATCAATCGACTTCTTACGGTAGATATGGTGTTAAAAAGAGCGATGAAAGGAGAATTAGATTTAATGGGGCCTGCAATGCAGGTTGCTAATGAACTAATGAGTATTCCCGATTTTGGAGACAAACCGGACACTATTCTTGGTAATGAAGAGTTATACGTTAAAGGATTTAAAAAAACAATCTTGATGATAGCAGGTTCTGCCGTACAGAAACTAATGCAAACCCTAGCTAAGGAACAAGAAGTATTAATGGCAATTGCAGATATATCTATCCAAACTTATCTTGCTGAATCAATATTACTTCGAGTTCAAAAGATTATCAATATGAAAGGTGAAGAAAATGCACAAGCAGAGATTGCTATGGCTAAAACTTTCATTTATGATGCCGCCGATCGTATTCATAAATTTGGGAAAGACGCGCTTAATGCTTTTGCTGAAGGAGATGAATTAAGAATGATGTTAATGGGATTAAAACGTTTTACAAAAACAGAACCTTTTAATACTAAAGAAGCTAGACAATTGATTGCTAAACAATTAATTGACAAGAATGAATATTGTTGGTAATATCTATTTTATTTATCATATGAAAAGGGAGTTTACTCCCTTTTTTTAATCTACAAAATCATGCTTTTAAAAAAAATAATATCTTTGAGTTAAAATCTTCGGCACAATGTTTGAATTTAGATTACCAAAATATAAAAAC
>JALWLM010000075.1 GCA_027084145.1 Crocinitomicaceae bacterium
CAGGTAATACGGATAGTATAACTAAAAATATAGTTCCCGGTAATGTAATTCTCGATAAAATTTGATCTAAGTACTCAGCAGTTTCAGTTCCGGGTTTAACTCCAGGTATAAATCCTCCGGAACGTTTTAAATCTTCAGCCATTTTATTTGTGTTAATGGTAATTGCTGTGTAGAAAAAACCGAAAATGATAATTAATAAAGCAAAAAGAATATTATACTCTAAACCCCACATATTTGTAAATTTTGCTCCAAAAGAAGCTAATGTTTCATTAGATGAGGTTCTTAACATTGCAGGAACAAACATTAATGCCTGAGCAAAAATGATTGGCATTACACCAGCCGAATTTAATTTTAAAGGAATATAATCTCTAGCTCCGCTTAAATCTTTAATATTACCTATTACCGTTCTTCTAGCATATTTTACCGGTATTTTACGTACAGCCGTAACTAAAAATATTGCCGCCAGAATTACTAAAAACCAAACAACTAATTCAATAAATATCATCATCAATCCACCGCTACCTGATTTTAATTTAGAAACAACTTCTTGTACAAATGACATTGGTAATCTTGCAATAATACCAATTGTAATTAATAAAGATATCCCGTTTCCAATACCTTTTTCGGTAATTCTTTCACCTAACCACATAGCAAATACTGTACCTGTAGTTAAAAGTAAAATAGAAGAAAACCAAAACTTAGGTCCATGTCCTAATAAATAAGCGGTTTCCGGTACACCTAAGGAAGGTAAGCTGTATAAAAATGTTGGAGCTTGGAATATTAAAATTAAAATAGTCAACCATCTTGTTATTTGAGTAATTTTACGTTGACCGCTTTCTCCTTCATTTTTTAACTTTTGCAAATACGGAATAGCAATCCCCATTAATTGTACAACAATCGAAGCAGAAATATAAGGCATAATACCAAGTGCCATTATGGATACACGCGCAAAAGCTCCACCTGTAAACATGTTTAAAACACCTAATAATCCTCCGTCACCAACTTTATCTTGCATTGCAGCTAATTGAGTTGCATCAATTCCAGGCAAAGTTACATGTGCTCCAAAACGGTACACTACCATTAAACCGAGAGTTAAAAGAATTTTATTTCTTAGCTCTTCAATTTTCCAAATCTCTTTTATGCTATTTATAAAATTTTTCATCTTTAATAAAGTATAATTTATAGCGTTACTGCTTTACCTCCGGCTTTTTCAATTGCTTCTTTAGCAGTTGCTGTAAATTTATGCACGGTTACTTCTAATTTGGCTTTTAACTCGCCTCTACCTAAAATCTTAACAAGATCATTTTTTCTTGCTAATTTAGTTTCGACAAGTACATCCATATTTACAACATCTTTAATTTTTCCGTTGTCAACAAATTCTTGTAACTTGTCTAAATTAATTCCGTTATATTCTTTACGGTTGATATTTGTAAAACCGAATTTAGGCACACGTCTTTGTAAAGGCATTTGTCCACCTTCAAAACCAATTTTTTTAGAATAACCTGAACGAGATTTAGCACCTTTATGTCCTCTTGTAGCGGTTCCTCCTTTACCGGATCCTTGACCTCTACCAATTCTTTTACTTGATTTTACAGAACCTTTTGCAGGTCTTAAGTTATTTAATTTCATAACTATATATTA
>JALWLM010000076.1 GCA_027084145.1 Crocinitomicaceae bacterium
TTTCCATTCTCATCTACTTCACTTCCATCAGAATCCACAACAATAATTGCATTAGGATTCAACGAGGCAAATCCATTAGATAACAGTGTCTCAGATAAATCATGAATATTACCTCCCCCCAAACTAACAATTGCGATATTATACTCCTCCCACTTAGGACATATTGCTTTTGCGATTTTGTTGAATACTTTAATCTCCGTTTTTCCTTCGACATAAATAACACCGTTTGATAGGAATAAATCACTTGGAGCCGCTCCAATTTCCTCAAGGATTTCAGATAACCCCTCAGCTTTCTCGAATGTTTTAATCTTTGTTTCTCCATTTTCTCTCTGTATGAGCCATATTGATTTTAAATCACTCTTATCCACGAATATTGTTGAATGAGTTGTTAGGAGGACCTGAGCCTCGTTGCTTATACGTTTTAATGCATAGAACATCTTTTTCTGGGCTTCTGGATGTAAATAAAGCTCTGGCTCTTCAAAGAGAATTATGTAACCCTTTCCTGCACCAATCTCTGCCCATGCTCTAAACATAGCCAAAAGAAATTCACTCCTAAGGCCTGCACCTCTCTGTTCAAGTGGAACACCATTTGGTAAGTATTTATCCTTGATTCGTATTTTAGGACTAAAGTTAATTTGAAGCTTACTAAGTTCAATCTCTATTTTTTCAATTGAATCGCTAAATATAGCCAGTTCAGTTAAAATGGTCTCCTCAAGCTTTTTAGACTCTCTGCGAATTACATCTTGCAGTTCTTTCTTTAGCTCTGTTATGCTTTTCTGTTTTTCATCCGGATTTTTTTCACTTTGTTTCTCTAGAAGTGGCAAAAGAAGTTTTGACATCAAAAAACCAGATTTTTGAGTTGTTTCCTCAATTACATCTCTAATAGCTGAAATGTAAATGACCTCTGGAAGAGCATTTAGTATAGTTCTAATAAGTTCCTTGTTTTCAATTTTAATCCATTTATTTCTGCTCTCATCAAAGTATTCTATAATAGTTTCCCCTTTATAGTTACTACGAGGTTTGAGTTTCTTCTTTTCAAAAATCCTTTTTATTTTTATCTTGCTGTTCTTAGCGTTCTGTTCGTGAGATTTACTAAGAAATGCTTCAAGTCCCCTTGAGACTTTATCATAACTGGGATTTATACCCCGCATAATCTCGTCATTTTTAGTAACATCGAATATTAGAGATATTTCAATGTTCTCATTAGTATCTTTATGAAAATCTTCTTTAGTTACTTTTTCATTCTCCAAAACTATTCTGATTGCGTTTAAAATGTTTGACTTTCCAGCATCATTTTTTCCAATGATTGTAACAAAGTTTTCAATCTCCTGATATTCCCTATCATCTGGAAGCTCTTTAATAGATCTATAGTTCTTAATTTTCAAACCAATTAGCTTTAAAGCTTCCATGTAATTCCCCAATAGATATTTTACTTAGATTACTTAAAAATTTTTAGTATCCTCACAAAGTCTTCAAAAGGACAATAAAAGGACAATATAATATAGAAAAGGGAAGAGCGTTCACTCATTTTCTTTCTTCTTCGTCTTGTGCAGTGGCCACCAGGCCTTTTCTCCGAAGAGGCTCATCATCGCCGGACCGAGGAAGTAGACTGCCAGCGTTGCCGTTATTAGCACTCCAG
>JALWLM010000077.1 GCA_027084145.1 Crocinitomicaceae bacterium
CCTTCATATATTGCTCCATTTATGTTTATTGTATAAAATTATACTTAATCCTTACTTAAAGTTTCTATAGTCCAACCACAAAAACGTAAGTTTCCTAAATTTTGATTTCTTGTCAGGCCACATTTCCTTTTTATGTCAGCATATAATCTCCCATTATCTATGTACTTATCTGCTGCTAAAGGGATCCCGACTTCCAACATAACCAGTTTCCTTACTCCTCTCGCAACTTCCTGTCCGAAAAGGTCTTTAATGACCACGATTATAGCTCTTGGATGATTTTCACCTTTTGTTGCTTTAGAAATCTTCTTCTTAGCTTCATCAGTCTGTTTTTTACCAAACATAGCGTTCTTTTCACCAATCTGAGATTCTGACATTTTCCTCTTTGTTTCTTCTGAATGTTTTTTACCTTTATGGGAATCTGATATCTTTTGAATGTGTTCTTTTGACAAAGTTTTACCAGAATGAGCGATTGATAATTTTTCCTTAGTTTCTTGTGATCTTGCCTTACCCATCTTAGATTCAGAAACTTTCTTTCTTGCTTCTTTGGAAAGAGTTTTCCCGAACATTGGGCTGAGTTCACCGCCTTGGCTTCCACCGTCTTTACCGTTTTCAAACTTTAAATTCGCCCATTCATTAGAATCCATAATGTCGTTCTCTTCGGAGAACTTTAAAGCTGTTTCTTCTAATAAAGGGTCATTATCTTCAAACTGAGCATATATCTCGGTACTGATATCATCCCCGTGTTTCTTTAGGTGATTTAACCAATAAACGCCAGAACCTCGATAGTTATCAAAGTCTTTTCCTTGTTTAGTGGTTTTTCCGAAATATTTTAAGCCAGTTTTGTTGTAAGTTTTGATGTAAAGTGTAGTCATATGTAATCCTAAATAATGAATTACAAGAGGAGTTTGCGGACTCAAAATGGCAAAGTAGATGGAGTCCGCAAAGAGCATCTACTTTATCATTTTCTCTTGTATAATCTTATTTAATTCACATCGTCGTAATTTTGGCTGAAACAATCCATTCTTGTGGTAATTTTTCAGATTTGACCAAAATGTTGTATCATTGATCTTTTGCACAATTACTATATAATCCGGAAAATCTGGCACGAATATATCAAACTCCACGAGCCACACTCTCATTTTCTACTCCCATTCTTCTATCGTACTTTTTTCTTTCCATTCAAAAACTTTTATAGTTTCTGGTATTTCTTTTCCTAGGTTTCTAGCTGTTGTTTCTAAATCTGGAACAGACCCTATCACCCAAAATAATGTCGTGTCTTTGAATAGTTCAGGATGGTATTCTTTAATGTGTGTGTAAACTTTAGCTTCATACCTATAATGAAATGTTATGTCATCTACTGAAACCCCTTTTAAAGTTTTACTATATTCATAACCACTTTCGTGCCAAACAAATTTCTACTGAGAATAATCAACGCCCATGATGTCCAGTCGTTTAAACATATAATTTCTTTTGTCGCCCCCAACATTTACTTAATGAATTTTTTTCAAGTAAATAATACAGATAAAAAGTGGGATGAAAGCACAAGTAAAAAACTTCCTGCTAAACATTTATTAACAATTTCGGCTGAAAATAAAAACAAAATTATTTAAATTGGAAAAATGGCTGACAACACAACTT
>JALWLM010000078.1 GCA_027084145.1 Crocinitomicaceae bacterium
TATATACGCTGATAAAGCTACCATAAATCCTCTGAATCCATCTAAGAATCCTAACTGAAAGACAAATATTTTCAAGAAGCTCCATATAGGATTCAACACCAAATTATAAATTCTAAAGCGTTTCCCTTTTTTAAACAAATGCTCAGCTGAAATTTTAGCATAATTAATTGTTTTTAAGTATTGATGTTCAAGATTTTTATAAGAGTAATGATATATATCACCTTTTAATTTGCCAACTTTCCCTTTAAATACAGGTTTTTCGTGTATTTCACTTATAAAATATACACTTCCTTTTTTAAATAACCTTAATTTCCATTCTGGATACCAAGTATGTTTTAAAAATTTCCCAAGATAATAAGTTCTTCTTGCTATCTGGTATGCGGAAAATTTAGGACTTTTTAGCTCCCTGATTATTGATTCCCTTAATTTATCCGACACTTCTTCATCCGCATCTAATACTAGTATCCACTCTTCATTACAAAGGTTTATCCCATAATTAAGTTTATCTGCAAAACTGTTATTTTGCGGTGCTCTATAAACTTTAGCTCCTAATTCTTTAGCTTTTTCTACAGTTCCGTCCGTAGAACCATCATCTAAAACTATGATTTCTTGTGCAACTTCTTTAACACTGTTTATAGCTCTTTCTATGTTTTCAATTTCATTTTTAGTTCTTATTAGAACCGACAACATTGTTGTCTGTAGTTATAGTTTAATCCTCCATCCCCTTTTCAGTAAAGATAGTATCCTCCTTAAATCACTGAGTATGTAGGGATGTTTAATTAGTATAGGTAATAGAACTTTCCACCCTTCAATTATTTCACCAAATCTCATCGCTGTTTCCGCAAAATGAAAGGCGAAATATGGATAATATTTCTGTGGAATTTTTTCTTTATACTCTAAAAATACCTTTTTTGTTGCTTTATAAAAGTTATAGTTTCTGCTTGTTCTATTATTGTGTTCCCTTATTTTTACTTTATCGTTATCAATAACTCTTATTTTAAGATTCTTTAAAAAAGCTCTGATAAAAATTTCCCAATCTTCACGCATAAGAACGTCTTCCCTATATCCTAAGAAGCTTTCCTTTCTAAACGCTGTTGCTGAGGGATATCCAACCATACCTAAGAAAATAAGTTCTCCTATATCCTTTGGTATTTTTTTCTTAGATTTTCTAATAACAACGCTATTTTCATTTATAAAAGTTCGTGGAAAATTATATACAATATCATACCCTGCTCTTAAAAACCTTAATGATTGTTCTATGTAATCTTTTTCCCATTCATCGTCATAGTCCAGAAAAAAAATGTATTTACCTGTGGACAATTCAACACCTTTATTACGTGAGTAGCTTCTTTCTTTGTTTTCAGGATTTTTATAATAAATAACTAAAGAGTCAAACTCATTCAAAATTATCTGCTGAGTTCTATCAGTAGAAGCATCGTCTATAACTATAATTTCTACATTAGTATAACTCTGATTCAATACAGACTGAATAGCTTTCCTTATATATTTTTCACCATTATAAACAGGGATAACTACACTTACTTTTTCATTATTCTCTAATTCCTGCATAACTTTATTTCTATGATAAACAAAGACACCCTTGACGATGAAATATTACGGGAGATAGCGAGTGTCG
>JALWLM010000079.1 GCA_027084145.1 Crocinitomicaceae bacterium
CCAATATTCTTATACACTATGGACACACTGAACGCAATTTAACTGCCTATAAAATCAATGAATCCTCCTATAATTTTTTAAACTCATATGGATTAAGTCGTATAAAAAGCTCGGAAATGATCTCCACAACATTTGATAACTTTGTTATGCCTTTTATCAACTATAAATCTGGTGATCAAGCAATTGGTGAGATCACTTATTATGCTAAAACTGATATAGCTAAAAATGCACAAAATATAGAAGGAAGAACTCAAGATTATTTAGTTACAGATGATAAACGCTTAGTCTCTGTAACTACTATGTGTGGAGGCCAGCATCTACCACTTAATAAAATAAATGCTGTTCAATATGTTCAAACAATACCAGGTGAAGTAACAGTTCTTGTAGAAGCTGATCAAGATCTAAATATAAAAGATGTAGAAAATGGGATGCATAAGCTGGTACGGGAGGGAATCAATTTTAAAATCCAATGTGTTGAAAAAATTGAAAAAAGTTCTCGCGGCAAACGCATAATTTGTAAACAATCTTTGGATATCGAAAATATTCGAAAAAGCTGAGTTAAATCTTTTTAAATGCTAAAAGAACAATAAACCTTACTAAAATCAGTTGCCTTCCTATCCGTGTTGGCTCTTTTATAAGTCTATAAAACCACTCCAGTCCATAATCTATAAAAAGCTTAGGTGCACGTTTTTTCAATCCGCAATATACATCAAAACTCCCACCCAATCCCATGTAGAGTGCCGGATGAACTTTTATCAGCTCATCCATCAAATACTCTTGTCTTGGACTACCCTGAGCAATAAAAACCACATCTGGTTTTTTCTCCTGCAACTCGTGAACAAGCTTTTCTTTCTCTCCATCCTTTAAAAAACCATCTCTGTAAAACAGTATATTTATACTTGGAAACTCTTGTTTAAGTTTCTTCACAGTTCTCTCAATAACTTCTGAAGAAGAGCCCAATAAAAAAAATGTCTTCTCTTTTTCAAATTTTTTTATAATATCAAGCCATAGCTCAGCACCGGCTATTTTATTTGCTGGAATCCCCTTTTGCCTAAGAGCTAAAACTGCACCTATCCCATCTGCGTAGCCGATATTGTTATTAATAATATCATGCAGGCGAGTCTCATTTTTTAAAATCTTTTCAGCATTTACAGCTACTAAAATGTTTTGCTTATCTTTTATATACTCAAGAATACTTTCTTTATTCTCAAATCCAAATGTCACAATATTTTTAAGTTTTGTTTTTTGAACCAATATCTTCTCCTAAAAAATAAAAACTGTATGCATAAAACATCCACGCCTGTGCCCATCTCATGTAAGGAATCTTAGAAGAAACCCCCTTTTTTAACTAATAATAAAAGTAACCTTCCTTTTTATCTTGCATATTAGCAACCGTCCACTCTAGTACTTTATCGATTAATTTTTTATTTTCTGTAAAGAGATTTAACTTATACATTGTAGCGATAAACTGTGCCGGAGCGTGAATATCAATAGGGTATGTTTTCGTATCATAGTATTTAGGTGTTCCATCTTCGAGAAAAAAATGTTGAAGATAATATTTTACTCCTTTTTCAATATAAGCTTCAAAGCTTTTGTCATTTGAATAATATTGATATTCATGGATTGCTTCTAAGTT
>JALWLM010000080.1:0-1115 GCA_027084145.1 Crocinitomicaceae bacterium
TCATATCCTTTTTTTCTTTTCTTTTGATAATTATATCATAAAGTTTTTAAAGATAAGTTTATTCTCAATACCTGACCCCAATTTTGTTCATCAATCGCTATATGCTTACTGTTTTTTGTATTTCCGTTCTCATCTTTTGGCAGCTCTTCATAAAGTGCATCGAAACTACCGACATCTGACCAATCTATATCCGATGGAACAACTTTTACTTTAGTTGATTTTTCCATTACTGCATAATAGATACTGTCTTCTTCTATGATAAGCATATCTTCAAGTTTAATTCTTATCAGATTATCGTTTCTTGATGCATTTTCATATGCTTTTAGTGATGCTTCATAAATCTTAGGAGAGTGATTTTCAAGCTCTTTTAAAAATACTCCCGCTTTGAACATAAACATTCCACTATTCCAGAAATAGCGGTTAGTTGATGGTTGATCGTCGATGGTGTTTTGTTGTAAATACTCTTTAGCGGTTTGTACATCGGGTTTTTCATGAAACCTTACAACATCGTATTGATTAGCTTCGATGTAGCCAAACCCAGTTTCTGGAAATGTTGGTTTGATTCCAAAAGTCACAAGAAAATCATCTTTGGCAAACTCTTTTGCTTTGTTTAATGTACTTTCATACGCAGTTTCATTTTTTACAAGATGATCCGAAGGAGTCACCAAAACAATCTCTTTAGGGTCCAAAGCCATACACGCAAGTGCTATGGCTGGAGCGGTATTTCTACCAACTGGTTCAAGAAGATAATTAGTGGTTGGCGGTTGATGGTTGATGGTTAGTTCTTCAAGCTGGTCAAGCGCCAAAAAATACTGCTCAGCATTGGAAACTACAAACTGACTATCACATACTTTTGAGTTTCTCTCTACTGTAAGTTGAAAAAGTGATTTATCATCAAATAACTTAACAAATTGCTTTGGCATCAAAGTTCTACTTATTGGCCAAAGTCTTGTACCGCTTCCACCACATAATATTATGTTTGTCACCTATTCCCTTTTGCCGTTTTTTATACTATAAAAATAATTCGTAGCCTCTACGAATCCATCTACACTTCCACAGTCAAAACGACGACCAGTAAACTTATATGCCAGCACTTTTTCCTCTTTCGCCAGATG
>JALWLM010000080.1:1125-1631 GCA_027084145.1 Crocinitomicaceae bacterium
CCGCTTCCACCACATAAAATCACATTAGTCATGTTAAACCTTTTATTAAAATTCACTGTTGTCTAATAACAACTTTTAAGACATTGACTGTTAATCCTTTTTCTTTCTTTGTCAAACAACCAACCCCATTTGTTAAAATAATATATTGCTGATCGTATATGGTATTTTAGCAATGTTTTATTTACATAAGACTCTTTTGCGTACTCGTGTACAATTTCAACTTCAGGATAAAATATAGTTTTATACCCACTGTGTATTCTTCTATTTAGATCTGTATCTTCAAGATACATGAAAATATTTTCATCAAAAAGCCCTATTTCTTTTAAAACAGAACTTCTTAAAAACATAAAGCATCCACTTAGGCTTGGAACATTCATAGTTTTGTTGTACCCACTAAATCTCAGCTCATATTTTTCATTTCTTTTTTCTTTCCATCTTTTGTTTGGTACAAATCTCCTGAATATCAAATCAACAGGTGTTGGCAAAAGCTTGCATAGATATTGTAT
>JALWLM010000081.1 GCA_027084145.1 Crocinitomicaceae bacterium
ATCTTTCTTTTCCTCTTGGGACTGTCGGAGCAAAAATAGGCTTAACAGCTATTCCTTTACTATTTAATAATGCAGTTGTATTTTTAAGATTTTCTATTGAATTAAATTGAAGAATTTGAATCGGAGAATTCATCTCTGATGTAGATAATATCCCCATCTTATCAATCCTCTCTCTAAAATAAAAGATGTTTTCTTGTAAAATTTTTCTTTTTTCATTAATTGCGGTATGAAATACATTTCTTTTGATCCGGTCAATCGAACTTTCAGGTAAAGCCGTTGTAAAAATAAAAGGTCTGGAAAAATTATATAAAAAAGTTTTTATTTGTTCATTACTTAAAACAACTGCACCATGAGCACCATAAGCTTTTCCAAATGTTATCAAACGTATAAAAACATCCTTTTGTAATTCCAATGCATGAACAATTCCTCTTCCATCCTTACCGAAAACACCCCCTGCATGTGCTTCATCAACAATCAAATAAGCATTATGTTTTTTACATATTTGAGAAATTGAAGCCAGCGGAGACATATCTCCATCCATCGAATAAATAGACTCTACCGCTACATAAACAGCATTAGATTCTCGACATTTTTTTGAATTCAGCTTCTTTTCTAAATCGTCTAAGTCGTTATGCAAAAAACTCTGTGACGATGCAAACCCCAAGCGGATACCGTCTTTTACACTGGTATGAATCAATTCGTCATACAAAACAAAATCACGTCTCTGAGGAATTGATGAAAAGACACCTAAATTAGCATCATAACCCGAATTAAAAATTAAAGCGGATTGAGCGTCGAAAAAATCGGCCAAATATTTTTCTGTTTCAAGATGAGTCTTTGATGTTCCGGATATCAAACGCGAACCTGTACTTCCTCCTTTCCTTTTGATATTTTTTATTTCTTCTTGTGCAAGTCCCAGATAATCATTAGAAAAAAAATCAATAAACCCTTCATATGAAGAAAGGGAACGCAATGTTACCTCTTCTTTTCTCTTATTTAGTTTATCAATTAAATTGCGATTCATATTCTTAATAGAGATCTTTTTCTCAAGAATTGAATTATCCTTAGCTGAAAAGGTTAATTTTCAACAACAGATTCTTTTGCTCTTAACCCTAAAATTTTAAACATTTCCACATCTTCATTAAACTCAGGGTTGGGCGTGGTTAATAATTTATCTCCGGCAAAAATAGAATTAGCTCCCGCTAAAAAACATAATGCTTGTGCTTCCATATTCATCTTGGTTCTTCCCGCTGATAACCTTACAACAGAATTAGGAAACGCTATTCTTGTTGTTGCGACCATTCGAATCATTTCCCATTGCTCTATTGGCTTTTGATCTTCCAGCGGTGTTCCCTCTACTGCAACTAAAGCATTAATAGGAATAGACTCAGGAGGTGTCTCCATCTCCATATACGTCATTAATAAACCTATTCTATCTTCTACTGCTTCCCCCATCCCTATAATGCCTCCTGAACAAACTGTTAATCCGGCTTTTCTAGCATTCTCAATGGTATCTAATCGTTGTTCGTATTCTCTGGTAGAAATAACATCTTTATAAAATTCTTTCGATGTATCTAAATTATGATTGTATGCAAAAAGACCTGCATCTTTCAATCGTTTAGCCTGTTC
>JALWLM010000082.1 GCA_027084145.1 Crocinitomicaceae bacterium
TCGCTTTTTAGATTTTTTAATTAAAGAAGAAAAATATCTGGAATATATGGATACTTTAATCAATTCATATAATTCGAATGCGGCAGAAAATGTGATGTGTAGATCAATGATTTCTGTAGGATGGGATGGTGCGATTTATGATTGTGATTTTAATCAAATGCTTGAATTGAAAATAGCTTGCGATGTGAAACATATTTGTGATTTTAATGAAAAAAAAATATTAAATAGAACAATAATAGTCAATCAACACTGTTATGGATGTACCGCAGGTTCAGGATCAAGTTGTGGTGGTGTAATAATATAATATAAAAAATGTAATATGGAAAAATCTTATTTAGATACTACAGTAAATGTTTATAAGGAAGCAGCCTTAAAACCGGATGTGGGACTTTGCTGTACAACAACACCTGTTTGGGTATTGCCTGAGCTGGAAATGCCTTCTATCATGTTAGAAATGAACTACGGATGTGGGAGTACGGTTCATCCTAGAGATTTAGTCAATTCTCCTACTGTTCTTTATGTTGGAGTTGGTGGTGGGATGGAAGTCTTTCAATTTGCTTATTTCAGTAGACGAAAAGGAGCTGTCATAGGTATAGATGTTGTTGATGAAATGTTAGAGGCTTGTCAAAACAATTTAAAAGAAGCGGAAAAGCTAAACCCTTGGTTTCAAGCAGATTTTGTAGATTTAAGAAAAGGAGATGCTATACATTTGCCAATAGAAGATGAATCTATAGATGTTGCGGCACAAAATTGCTTATTTAACATCTTTGAAAAAGAGGAGTTAAAAAAAGCAATAGCAGAAATGTATCGTGTACTAAAACTTAATGGAAGATTGATTCTTTCAGACCCTGTGACAGAAGATCCTATGCCGGAATCTTTACGTAATGATGAAAAATTAAGAGCGCTTTGTTTAAGTGGTTCGCTTCCATTGGATGAATATATAAAAATGCTTACAGATGCCGGTTTTGGAACCGTTGAGATTAGAGCTAAGCGTCCTTATAGAATCTTAGATCCAAAACATTATGAAACGGATAAAACAATCTATTTAGAATCTGTTGAGGTTTGTGCAATTAAAGACCCCATGCCGGAAGATGGTCCATGTGTCTTTACAGGTAAAACTGCGATTTATTATGGTGATGAAGACTTTTTTGATGATGGTGCGGGGCATATATTGCTCAATAACCAACCTATTGCCATCTGTGATAAGACGGCAAAAAAACTGGCTTCATTAAAAAAAGACGATATTTTTATTTCTCCCTCGACTTATTTCTATGATGGAGGAGGATGCTGTTAATTGATTGCTTTTTACCAAGCAAACAAAGGTCTATCAGACATGAATTCATTAATTTGCTTCTTTATCTTTTCCAATTGACTGTCATTATCTGCATTTTGAATTGCAGCATCTATCCACTCTACTAATTGTAACATATCGCCTTCTTTTAATCCTCTTGTTGTTACAGCTGAAGTTCCTATACGTATCCCCGATGTAACGAAAGGAGATTCCGTATCAAAAGGAACCATATTTTTATTAACGGTAATATCTGCTTTTCCTAAAGCTATATCAGCATCTTTCCCTGTGATTCCTTTACTTCTTAAATCAATTAGCATAGAGTGATTATCTGTAC
>JALWLM010000083.1 GCA_027084145.1 Crocinitomicaceae bacterium
TAGGTTATAAGAACACCATTTTTATAATTTTTAATTCTATTGAGAAGTTTTAATACATCTTTAAAACTAATATCCATAGAAACAGCTATATAATCAACAAGTGCTAAAGTTTCATCATATAGGCTTAGATTCTCTCTTTGCATATTTTCTGTTGTCATTAAAAGAAGTGCCTGTTTGTCTGAGATATTTTGAAGGATTATGGCAGGTATCTTGCTCTTGCCGAGAAGCTTATATGCTTCTATTCTTCTGTAGCCTATCATTCTTTCAAGTGTGCCATCTTTTAACTCTCTCACAACTATTGGATATATAAGACCTTTTGTCGCTTTAATTGATTGTGCCAGTTCATATATTGAGTGTTTGTCGATATATTTTCTGTCATGGTATTCAGGATCTTTAATGGTTGCAATATTAATCTCGATCATATTTTTTTCTTTTATTGCTTTTTCAACAACTTTTTGAAGGCTATCTTCGGAACTATTTCTTCTTTTTGGAATTTTTGCCATTTTTTTTCCTTTAATTACAATTTTTTACAATTTTTTTTGTCATATTTTCAAGTAGCAGCAATAGATCGCCCTTCCCTTTCTCATAACACTCTATATAATCCTGTAAAAAAATTCCATAGGATTGAGATTTAGAAACAACTGCTCTTTCTGGAATTGTATCTAACACAACAATATTTGATCTCCCGACATAGTTGCAAGCATGAATATATTTTAAGTAGGAAGTGTTTATTTCGGCCAAGGTTTCTTTATCATCTTTTCTTCTTTTATCATACATTGTTGGCAAAATAAAAATGTTTTCATAGTTAAGTTCATAATCTGCCATTACGTTATCAATAATTTCAATAAAATTATTTGCGCCGGTCATTGCATTAAATTTTGTTTGAATTGGGATAATCAAAGAGTCGGCGGCTAAGAGTATATTTTCAAACAGTATAGAAACACTTGGAAGAGAGTCAATAATTATAAAATCATATTCGTCTTTTATACTATTTAAGTATCTTTTTAAAATAGTATTTTTTCCTGTAGGAACCGCTTCAGCAGTAAATCCGAGCTTTACCCCGGGAGAAGGGAGAAGATGTAATTCATTAATTAGAGCAGAAGAACAGTTATCGTTGTCTTTTACTATCTCTGTAATATCAAGAGGTTCTACTGTTTCTCTGTTGAATATTTTTAACATTGAATTTTTATATATATACTCTTGAAGCGCATAAGTATCAAAATAACCTTCTATATTCACAAGTTTTGTTAAAGTAGATTGACTATCAAAATCGACCATAAGTACCTTTTTTGTTTTTGCCAATTCTCTAGCGAGCATACTCACTGTTGATGTTTTTGCAACACCACCTTTTTGATTAATACATGCTAATATTTTTCCCATAAACTCTACCTCTTTGTTGATTGTATATTTTGAAAAAGCTCAATTTAAAGAGCAAACCTACCACTTGTTTTTTTGTTTAACTTTCCAATTTAGTACAAGAATATTTTTCAATATTTACTTTTTACATATTCTTTTAGGAATGTAACACCCTCTTTTTTTAAATTATCCCGCCAGTGGGATAATTTAATTTTAATTTTTAGGGTATATGGAAGAAATTATATCAAATTTTCTAAGGTATGTGGATT
>JALWLM010000084.1 GCA_027084145.1 Crocinitomicaceae bacterium
ACGTAAAATAAATTTTTGGTGTCGGCTGCCTTCATTATCATCCCTAAGTGTACGAATAACCACCCCTGAACCGCTGACCTGTATATCACTTAACTGGTTCTGATATGCATTATCGATGGCTTCATTCGTAGGTACGCTTTGCTCAGTAAATGATGAAACGATAGTAGGATTATTTTGTACGTATCCATAAATCCCAATACTGATAATCAATACGAAAATTATTTTTTTTATCTTGTTTCTTTTTTCATATATGCTGCTGATATTGTTAGCCTCCAGTAATATATAAATAAGCAGGTAAATTGTGGTTTCTTTAAATAACAGGGGTTTCAAGCCAATGAAAACAACAAATAACCCACAATTTAAGTAATATTATGCCTTACATTGCAAATATTTAAAACTCAAGGGCTTATAACTAGAAGCCATTGATACATATTCCCGTGCCATTCTTCATATTGGAGAATATTAGGAGCAGCAACGGATTTACCGCATCTTTTGCAGTAGAATCAGAAGGACTTGAGAGGAAGAAAGAGCCTGCGACTATCCGAGCTCAATGATAAGAAACCGTATTGCTGGTAAAAATGTTCTGCCTGTTCATCAATGGCATCAACGACCATTGCGTAAATTGCAATTTCGTCACTTACCCCCATGGTGCGTTTGATCGCATCCATTAACAGTATTTTACCTACACCATGTCCTTGTGCTGGTTGTGAAACAGCCAGTCTGCCGATCAGTGCTGCAGGAACAGGGTGTCTGGGTAATTTACGGGCTAAGTTGTCGGGTAATTGTTCAAGGTTGATAGACAAGGTACTTAAAGTGTAATACCCAATAACCCTGGATTCAGATTCAGGTAAGCGGGCTATAAAAACTCTGCTTGTTCTTCGTTTAATATCTTGCTTTGCCTGCTTTTTCAGGTAATTGTCCAGCGACTCTGTACCGCAGGCAAAAGCAGGTCTGTTATGAGTATTATTCAATGGTTCAATGACAAGATTCTGGAAACCAGTCATTTGACAGTGACACGTTGATCATGTTCTTTCAAGGCGGAAACCAGTTTGTCATTAAATTGGACAGGAGATGCCAGTGCATTAAAAAAAGCTTCTGATTCCTTTAAATTAAGAGTCATAACTTCATGTTCCTGGATGGTTCTTTCGGCATAAGCCAAAGCACTGCTGAGGATAAACTTACTGACGGTTTGTCCTTCAAAGCTCGCGGCTCGCTCAAGTATTAGCTTGGCATTATGTTTAAGACGGAGATTAATCCGTTCATCTTTAGTTTGTGTGGCTGAGCTCATGATCAGTACCTCAATTGTAGAATATCACGCCTAGTTTAAATGTACGTCAAAATGGTGCCTTGGTCAAGATTAAGGGTTTGTATGTAGTAAAAATCAGTGAAGAGGGAAATCCCATAAAATTTGTAAGTAACGATTTGTTAGGATTATGACTGTTCCAGTTTTTCCAGATGATGCCAGCGGTTGATGATACGGCAGAACAGTTCTGCAGTCTGTTCAGTGTCGTATTTGGCTGAGTGGGCATCCTCATCACTCCATTCCAGACCGGCGGCCTGTGCAGCCCTGGATAGTACGGTCTGACCATAGGCCAGGCCGCCTAAGGTTGCGGTATCAAAGG
>JALWLM010000085.1 GCA_027084145.1 Crocinitomicaceae bacterium
GTTTCCATGTTTTATATGCCCACAATAGCATTATCAAACTCTGTTTCCTATGCGATACTTGAAAAAAACGGTTATGACATTGTAAAAGTCTTCCCTCCTATTCGTGTTTGGGGTACCATTGGTTTTATCCTTGCCGCATGGTCCATTGATTTAATGAAATGGGGAGAAAGTGAAATGCAATTTTACGTAAGCGCAGGAGCTTCTCTTGTTTTAGGATTTTTTGCTTTTACCCTTCCTGCAGTTCCTCCTTCCAAAAGTACTGAAAAGAAAACAATAGCTCAACAATTAGGACTTGATGCTTTTGTTTTATTTAAAAATAAACAAATGGCCATCTTTTTCGTATTCTCAATGTTACTAGGATGTGTCTTACAGATTTCCAATATGTGGGGAGATAGTTTTCTACGAGATTTCAGTGTCAATTATAAAGGATATTTTGCAGTGGAGCACTCTCTCATTTTTATCTCAATCTCTCAAATATCAGAAACTTTATTTATCCTAACCATTCCATTCTTTCTTAAAAAATTCGGAATAAAAAAAGTAATGTTGATGAGTATGATGGCGTGGGTTTTACGTTTCTTTTTCTTTGGTATTGGAAACCCCGGAGATGGACTTATATTTTTAACCGCATCAATGATTATATATGGAATGGCATTTGATTTTTTCAATGTGTCCGGATCTTTGTTTGTAGAAAAAGAGGCTCCTTCATCCCTTCGATCAAGTGCACAAGGGTTATTTATGTTAATGACTAATGGATTAGGTGCTATTTTAGGAAGTTATGGCAGTGGATATATTGTTGATTATTTTACTGTTAACGGAGTGAAAGATTGGCCAAGTATATGGTTTGTATTTTCTGCTTATGCACTCATTGTTACCATTCTATTTGCTTTATTATTCAAATACAAGCATCAACCCGAAAATATTGGAGAAATCGCTCATTAAATGACTCAACTTGAACAAGACATTTTTCAAATAAAAAATAATCAAGATTTTGAAGAAATCGTTTTTTCTGTTTTTGATTTTCAAGTAAAAAATAATCCTGTATATCAAAAATTTGTCAAATTAATCGGGAAAAATAATCCTAAAGAAATAGAAGACATTCCATTTCTACCTATTGAATTCTTTAAGACACATAAAGTCACATGTGGAGAATTTTATCCGGAAACGATATTTAAAAGCAGTGGTACAGGAGGACAAAGAAGTACACATTATGTCAAATCATTACATCTCTATGAAAAAAGTTTCTTATCACATTATATTCAAAGTATAGGCCACCCTGAAAATCAAGTGATCATTGCATTATTACCTAATTATATCGAACAAGGAAACTCCAGTTTGGTTTATATGGTGAATCACTTAATTCAAAAAAGTCTAAATCCTTTATCCGGTTTTCTACTCAATCAACCTGAACAAATTATTCAGCGATATGAAAAAGCATTACAACAAGGAAAAAATGTGATTATTTTTGGAGTTTCTTATGCATTACTCGACTTATGTGAAAGCAATATCAATTTGCCTGCTGCAACAATCATTGAAACAGGAGGAATGAAAGGACGAAGAAAAGAACTCACAAAAGAAGAACTTCATCAACAATTAAAAGCAGGTCTAAATCCTAAAAAAATA
>JALWLM010000086.1 GCA_027084145.1 Crocinitomicaceae bacterium
CTTACAACGTTGATGATCTCCGTAAGTCGTTCGTAAAATTGAAGGCCAAGGGAATTGAATACATAAATATCCCTCTTTTTCATTTTCTTCAATTTTATTCCCTTCACTATCTAGCAAAACAGGCTGAATCCCCGGTAATGGATACCCTGCATAAGTTGGTTTCATAGGAGATAAATTCCCCAAACCTGAGAGCATAATTCCTCCGGTTTCTGTTTGCCACCAAGTGTCCACTAATCCACATTTTTCTTTTCCAACTACTTTGTAATACCAATTCCAAGCTTCTTCATTAATCGGTTCTCCAACAGAACCAATGACTTTTAAACTATCCAAATTATACTTCAGAACAAACTCATCCCCGAATCCCATTAACAATCGTATTGCAGTAGGTGCCGTATAGAGTTGATTCACTTTATATTTCTCACAAACAGCCCAAAATCTTCCTGCATCAGGATAAGTCGGGATTCCTTCGAAGATGACAGATGTTGCTCCTGAAAGTAATGGTCCGTAAACGATATAAGAATGACCGGTAATCCAACCAATGTCTGCCGTACACCAAAAAACATCTCCTTCTTCATACTGAAAAACATTTTGGAACGTATAGGCGGTATAAATCATATAACCCCCACAAGTATGAACAACTCCTTTAGGTTTACCTGTTGATCCGGATGTATATAAAATAAAAAGTAAATCTTCCGCATCCATTTCTTCCGCCGGACAATTTTTATCTTGATTTTTCATTAATTCATGAAAATCAATATCGATCCCTTTTTTTGTATTTTCTTTAGAATCAATGACATTTAACACAATTACGTTTTCAACACTATCTGTAAGAGAAACAGCTTTGTCCACCAATTCTTTTAAAAAAACTTGTTTAGCCCCACGGTTTAATCCATTGGCAGTAATTACCACCTTTGCTTTAGCATCATTAATTCTATCTGCTAGTGCTTGTGCCGAAAAACCTGCAAAGACAATGGAATGAACAGCTCCAATACGTGCACATGCGAGTATAGCAACAATACTTTCCAATACCATTGGCATATAAATACAAACTCTATCACCTTTTTTTACGCCAATACTTTTTAGTCCATTTGCAAATTGGCAAACTTGCTCATAAAGTTCTCCATAAGTAATTTTTTTACTTTCGTCTTTAGGATGATTAGGTTCCCAATAAAAAGCAACTTGATTTTTTCGATGGGGGAGATTCCTATCTAAAATATTTTCGGTGATGTTTAGTTTACCTCCTTTAAACCATTCTATTTTAGGTTCATCAAAATTCCATTCTAATGTTTTAGACCATTTTTGTCTCCAATGAAACTGATTAGCGACATTACTCCAAAACAATTCCGGGTTTTCGATACTTTCTTTATATTTATCTCTATATTCTTCAAAAGATTTTATCCTTAAATCCATGGCAGTTTTTATTAAAAATGAGAGGAAAGATATGTAAAAATATGAATAAATACAAATAAAAAATCCCGCCTAAAAATAGACGGGATCTCAGTACTTCAAAAAATATTTAAGCTTGTTTTACATCAACTGCGTTTAAGCCTTTTCTACCTTCTTTTAGTTCGAACTCAACTGTATCTCCTTCTCTAATCTCATCAACCAATCCTGATACG
>JALWLM010000087.1 GCA_027084145.1 Crocinitomicaceae bacterium
AAACACAGCTTTAGGAAAAACTTTTAACATCCCTAAAGGTGTATAATCTTCTATATCTAATTGGTATCTTTTTTCTCCATACAATTGATTTGTTGCAAAATCCAATTGCTGCACCTTTGCTTCTGTCATATATTGTGTCGCCAATTGATAAAGTTCTTCTCCTTTAAATCTTAAAAAAAGTATAAAAGTTAAAGAACTTATTCCAATGATCATAAATCGAATTACATTTTTAAGAATAGCACTATCTTTATATTTAGCTATTAGCCTTGTACTTAAGCCAAGAAATAACGCTCCTAATACGGTAAACACCATAAATGTCCGGGTATTATTGAGTATCCAAATAGCTGTCAAAATATAAATAATCATCCATTTCTTATTTTTTATAGTGTTATTTGCTAATCCAAAAACACCTTGGACAATAAATAATAATGCAATAAAGACAATTGTATCTTTTGATAACCCGGAACACCAAAAACCAACAGATGGGATAAAAAGAATTGCTATAGCCAACCAAAAATCACTTCCTATTTTATACGTCCTAACCAACTCGTAAATTTTCCAGCTCACTATTGAAACTAAAAAACTTAAAAATAAGGTAAGAACAATATAACTCTTGCTTAAAAATATCATCAATACAGATAATATTTTACTGATAAAAAAGGAATTGGGGTCTTTATAAATCCACCCCGGAGGATAGCCCGTTTCATTATTAAACCTTAATAAATAAGAATTTTTTGAAGGGGTTGCCAACATCTCTGTTAAGTAATCTGAAGGCGAATACCATAAAAGATTGTATAAATTTTCCGCTCCATGCCAGTATGCCATAGTATCTCCCCCTTGATAATAGAAATAATAAATGATTCCGTAGAGAGAAGCGAATACAAAATGAAAATAAAAATTGTAGCGATAAAACTTGTAATGCTGATTACCTTTAATTTTAATTTTCTGTGAATACCAATAATTGACAATAAATAATAATACAAACAAAAAAAAAGCTCCGAAGAGATAGTCAAATAAATTGATGTCCGCTACATATACAGATAAAAGATACAAGTTCTTATTTTTTGTCCAAATATACGAATAAGATATTATTCATGATGATAAGGTTGCCCTTTAAGAATCGTAAAAGCCCTATATAATTGCTCTAAGAAAAACATTCTTACCATTTGGTGAGAAAATGTCATTTTAGAAAGAGAAAATAATGAATTTGCTTTTTGGTAAACTTCCTCAGAAAAGCCATAAGCTCCTCCCGTCACAAAAGCAATTCTTTTTATCCCCAAGTTCATTTTTTTTTGAATCAATTTTGAGAATTCTTTTGAGCTATATTGCTTTCCTTTTTCATCTAATAAAACAACAAAATCCGCATTGGTTATCTTATCTATAATTATTTTGCCTTCTTTTCGTTTAATTTCATCCTTGCTCATCTTTTTAGCATTTCTTAATTCGGGAATTTCTATCTTTTCCACTTGAATATAATGCTGCAAACGTTTAAGATATTCCTTTTCTCCTTCCAATAAATACTTAAAAGTTGTTTTTCCTACACAAATCAATTGAATTTTCATCTTTTAATATTCTATTTCCCATAAAAATAACCCGGAAGCAGGTGCTGAAACAGAAGCGGCTTGTCTATCTTTCTTCTCCAAAATTTTATCTATATCTGAAACCGACAACTTTTTCAATCCTATATCCACGAGTGTTCCTACAATCGCTCGAACCATATTCCTCAAAAAACGATTCGCTGAAATTTCAAAAATATAAGTGTCTTCTTCTTTTATCCAATGAGCTTCAAAAACTTCGCAAATATTGTTTTTAACATCTGTATGTAATTTAGAAAAAGAAGTGAAATCTTGTTTCCCTATCAATAAACAACTCGCTTGATTCATTAACTCAATATCTAACTCTCTATACAATAACCACACATTTTCATCAAACGGATTTTTTTTGTTTCGAATAAAATAACGGTAAGTTCTTTTTTGAGCATCAAAACGAGCATGAAAATCATCTTTTACTTGCTCCATTTTAAATAAAGCAATGGAAGAGGGTAACATTTTATTCAATTTATAGAGGTATTGGTCTGTTGATGAAATAATGGATAAGTCCGTATGAAGAACATAATGTTTCGCGTGAACGCCTGTATCTGTTCTCCCACAACCAACAACCTCTACAGGTTGATTGGAATTTAGCTTTGTCAAACTATCCTCAATGACTTTTTGTACTGAAATTTGTTTAGGTTGTCTCTGCCAACCAAAAAATGGTTTCCCATTATACGCTAAGTCAATTCGATAACGAGGCATCTATTTTTTAGCTTTCAATAATTTTTCTAAATCGAGTCCATCTAAATTTAATTCGTAAATATCTATTGTTGCTTTATTTTTAATGATTTCAACCCCTGAAACTAATCCTTTTTTGAGTTTTGGATAAATCGAAAAATGCGTGTCATCATTTACGGTATTAATGCCATAACCTAAGTTCACAGGATCACTCCATTCATTATCTCCTAAATTTTCAACAACAAATACATCAAAACCTCCCATTCCCTTGTGTCCTGTTGAACTAAAAAATAAAAATCTTCCATCAGGAGTAATAAAAGGCGTTGTTTCCTTCCATTTTGTATTAATGTTATCCGGTAAACGTTTCGCTTCTCCCCAACTATTTGCTCCTATTTTTTCTACAACATAAATATCCGTAGAGCTTTTATCTCCTTGCCTATCTGATACAAAATACATCGTATTTCCATCTTCTGTTAAAGTTGCTGCTCCTTCAAAATATGAAGTATTAATTGTTTTATTGTTAATGATTCTAGGAGAATTCCATTTTCCTTTATCACTCATTTTAACAATACATAAATCAGAACCTTTTGTTTGTTTATCAGAATCAACAGCTGTTAAGTTTAAAGTCATCACTCCCCAAAGCGTATCTGCAGAAATATAATTGATTGCATCAAACCCTTTCGTATTAATCTTTCCAACATCATTAGAAACCGCAGTCCACTCTCCTTTATTTTTGTTATACTTTGACCTGTAAATATCTTCAAAATACCGATCATCATCAGGATTTATTCCGCCACCTTTTGTATCACTTCGACGTGATGTAAAATAAATGACATCTCCATTTCCAATTAATAACGCTCCGTAGTCATCATATCCGGAATTGATATCTCCTTTTAATCTATTTCGCTGATATTTCATCCCTTTTTCCATTTCTACTTTAGCAAAATTGCATTCTACGATTCGTTGATCGATGTTTAATTCTTTAGCTCTTCTTCTTTTTAACTCTTTTTTTGCCAATTGATAATTAATCAATGCTGTATCAACACTTCCCAATCTGTGATAAATTTGTCCCATTAAATAATAAATTTCTTCATCTACTTTTTTAGGGTTAATACTTTTTGATTTAAGTATATATTTTTTGGCATAACCATAATTTTTTAAGTCATAATGACATTTTGAAATCCAATAAGGAGCTTTCCAACTATTAGGATCTTTAACCGATGCCTCTCTAAATTTTAATAAAGCACTTCTTATTTTCCCTTTCAAATAAAAGTCTTTACCCTCTTCTATAAGATATAAAGCAGCTGTCTTATCCACAACACTTGTAATACTATCTGGAGGACAGACCGAATACCCCGATGAAGAAAATGTCAACGATGTAATTGACGAAAAAATAACGATTAGAATTCTTAATTTTTTAAATATCATAACTTTCTTTTTAAGATAAATTTCAAGGACCTTTTATCAAAATACGTGCTAAAAGTTTGTAAATTTACAAAAAAGCATCTTTTTTTCTATCTTTTGTTGATAAATGAACCATCTATTCAATAAAAGCTTATCTTGTTTCTAGCTTAAAAAGAAATTAGATTTTATATCTTTGTGCTTTATTATTTAATAATATTTTGATTCAAAATTTATGATTTTTAATCCATTAACTGCCCTATCTCCTATTGATGGAAGATATCATTCCAAAACAACAGAATTACAAGATTTTTTTTCAGAGTTCGGTCTAATCAAATACCGTGTTGTTATTGAAATAGAATATTTCATAGCGATGGTCAATACGAACATTGCTCCTTTGTCCGGATTCCCGAAAGAAAAATTTGAAAACTTAAGAAAAATCATTTCTACCTTTTCAGAGGAAGATGCATTATGGATCAAAGAAATAGAAAAAACAACCAATCACGATGTAAAGGCCGTAGAGTATTTTATCAAAGACAGAATGACTAAATTAGGATTGGAAAAATATATTGAGTTTGTTCATTTCGGCCTCACTTCACAAGACATTAACAACACTGCAATTCCTTTATCATTAAAAGATGCTATTCATAAGGAATATTTGCCTCTTCTTGATCAAATCATTGAGCAGTTAGATACTTTTGCTAAGGAATGGAAAGAGATTGCCATGTTGGCTAAAACACACGGTCAACCTGCATCTCCTACAAGGTTAGGTAAAGAGATTCAAGTTTTCTCTGAACGTTTAAAAATTCAAAAAGAACAATTACAATCTATTCCGTTCTCAGCTAAATTTGGTGGAGCAACAGGAAATTTTAACGCTCATTTTGTTGCTTACCCTGAAATTGATTGGGTTGCTTTTGCGAACCGTTTTGTTAATGAACAACTACAACTTCAAAGAAGCCAAACAACAACACAAATTGAGCACTACGACAATTTAGCGGCTCTTTTTGATGTTTTAAAGCGGATCAACACAATCGTCTTAGATTTAGACAGAGATATATGGACTTATATTTCCATGGAATATTTTAAACAAAAATTAAAAGAAGGAGAAGTGGGCTCTTCCGCAATGCCACATAAAGTAAACCCTATTGATTTTGAAAATTCTGAAGGTAATATTGGAATTGCAAATGCTTTATATGAACATTTATCAAGTAAACTTCCTGTTTCCAGACTTCAAAGAGATTTAACCGATTCTACTGTTTTGAGAGTTATCGGAGTACCAATTGGGCATACTTTTGTAGCTTTTAAATCGACATTGAAAGGTCTTGGTAAACTACTGCTTAATGAAGCTGCTATTCAACAAGATTTAGAAAATAACTGGGCAGTTGTTGCTGAAGCCATTCAAACAATTCTTCGTCGAGAAGGTTTTAAAAAACCTTATGAAACATTAAAAGGATTGACTCGAAAAAATGAAACAGTTACCAAAGAAACGGTGCATCAATTTATAGAGACACTTTCTGTTTCAGATGAATTAAAAAATGAATTAAAACAGATTACACCACATAATTACACAGGGATTCAACTTGTAAAATAATAAAGCATTAAATAAATAATCATGAGCAAAATACTAATCATTGATGATGAAAGAGCTATTCGAAGAGCTATCAAAGAAATTTTAGAATTTGAAGGTTTTGAAGTTGAAGAAGCAGAAAATGGAAAAGAAGGCTTAAACAAAGCAAGTTCCACTTCATATGATATCATTTTTTGTGATATTAAAATGCCTCAAATGGATGGAATCGAGTTTTTAGATGCTCTAAATAAAGAAAAAATTGACTCTCCGGTCATCATGATTAGCGGTCACGGTAATATTGAGACTGCGGTACAAGCCATCAAAAAAGGTGCTTTTGATTTTATCGAAAAGCCATTAGACCTTAACAGAATTCTTGTCACAGTAAGAAATGCAAAAGACAAAAATTCACTTATAGAAGAAAAGAAAGTTCTCAAAAAGACAGTCAAACGATTTAAAGGATCTGCAATCATTGGTGAAACAGAAGGTATTTTAAAGATTAAAGAAATGATTGAAAAAGTAGCCCCTTCTGATGCACGAGTACTGATCACCGGAGAAAATGGAACCGGAAAAGAATTAGTTGCACGTTCTTTACATGAAAACAGTCTTCGAAAAGATAAACCTTTTATCGAAGTCAATTGTGCTGCTATTCCTTCTGAACTCATTGAAAGTGAATTATTCGGTCATGAAAAAGGAGCCTTTACTTCTGCTGTGAAACAAAAGAAGGGAAAATTTGAACTGGCAAACGGGGGGACTTTATTTTTAGATGAAATCGGAGATATGTCTACCAGTGCACAAGCAAAAGTATTACGGGCTTTACAAGAAAATATCATTCAGCGTGTCGGTAGTGAAAAAAATATTAAAATTGATACCCGAGTTATTGCCGCAACTAACAAAAATCTAAGAGAAGAAATCAAAAAAGGAAACTTTAGGGAAGATTTATATCATCGATTAGCTGTCATATTAATCCATGTTCCTTCTCTCAATGAGAGAAGGGAAGATATTCCATTACTGGCTCATCACTTTCTTAGAATCATTTGCAGTGAACACGGTGTGCCGTTAAAGAAATTAAATGATAAAGCCATTGATGAATTACAAAAAATCAATTGGACAGGAAATATCAGAGAATTAAGAAATATTATTGAACGACTTGTTATCTTATGCGGGGATGAAATCACAGGTGAAGATGTCAAACTCTTTGCTAATCCAAAGAAATAAATCTTTAACCGATTAAAAGCCATCCGTGGCTCCCTGCTACGGCACCTGCAATTGTAATTAAACTCAACAATAACAAAATCCAGTGCATTCTTTGCATAATTCGAAATGTTTTTTCCGGATTTTCCGTTGCGTATTTTTTAAATAATCGATGAAGAATAAAAGGCTCAAGAACATAAATAACAATCGTAAAAATTACCCAAACAAACGTCATTGCATGAATCCACCAAAATCGATAATCTAAATATCGATCCCATGCATCTAAGTCATAAAGCATATAAAAACCGGTTAATCCCGTTAAAAGCGTTGTTATTTTTGCTTGATTAGAAAATTTTCCTTCTATCATTTCAAAGGTTGCTATCTGCTCTTCTTTTGACTTTAATTTTTTTACACCGGGTATTAAAATAGTAGTAACCATTGAAACACCTCCAATCCACAAAACAACAGCAACTACATGAATCACTCTTGCTAATGTAAAATAGTCTAAGTCCATTTTCTATTTTTTATTCGTTTTAATTTTCCGGACCTCCATTACTAAGATATTATAAAAAATACTTTCGTTTGGTTTTACAAGATCTAAATATCCTTTACTACCGTAAGCTTGCTCTGCCGGAACTAATACATATAAACGATCTCCTTTTTTGCTTCCGATTAATGCTTTTTTTAAACCCGGAATAACTCCTGCATCAGTCAACCGCATTGTAAATGGTTTCCTTGTTCTAAATGTATTAATATAAAATGGATTTGTCGGTGTTGATGCCATGACATGTATTTCTAATTCTTTTCCTTCAGAAAACACTTCATTTTCTGTTTTTCCTTCTTCTAATCTCCACACCCTTATTCCATCCATTTGTTTTAAAGGTAAACGCTCCTCTAAAATTCTTATTTTTAATATGTTATTAGAATGTGGTGGAATTAGACCTTTAATTCCCTTCTCTCCTCTTGCTAATTCTGACGGAATAAAAATTTCAGCATAATCACCCACTTTTAGTTCCTTTAAAGCAATATCCCAACCTTTTGTCTGCATCTGATAGCCTAGTAAAAAAGGAAAAGATTT
>JALWLM010000088.1 GCA_027084145.1 Crocinitomicaceae bacterium
AAGCATAATTGATTATTTAGTAGGGCTTGATATAAAAAAGGTAAGTGTATTTAAGAAAAAATACAAAAATTTCCCTAATGAAGCAATGGCAAATATAAATTTAGAATTAAAAAATGATATTGTAATAGGAATAAATGTATCTTGGTTAAGTCCTGTGAAAGTTAGAGAAATGATAATAGGTGGAAGCAAAAAAACAGCTATTTATGATGATACATTTGAAGATAAAATAAAACTTTTTAATGCTGGTATTATTTTAGAATCAACAAAAGATACTGCAAGAGAATATTTAGTAAAATATCACTATGGAGAAATTGAAACTCCAAAATTGCCAAACAATATGAGCTTAACAAATGCAATAAGACATTTTATTGAATGTGTAAAAGAAAACAAAACTCCAATTACTGATAAAAAATCAATTTTGCCAGTAATTGAAGCTTTAGAAATTATTAGTAAGGTTCAAAATGGTTAAATTTTTAGATTTAAAAAAACAATACTTAGAAATAAAAGAAGAAATTGATAAAGCCATTTTTGAAGTGATTGAAAACACAGCATTTGTAGGTGGGAAATATGTAGAAGAGTTTGAAAATAATTTTGCTAACTATTTAGAAGTTAAACACGCAATTGGGGTAGGTAATGGGACTGACGCACTTGAAGTTGCCTTATGGGCTCTTGATTTGCCAAAAGGAAGTGAAGTAATAGTACCAGCAAATACTTTTATAGCAACAGCTGAGGCTGTTAGTCGAAATGGTTTAAAAGTTAGGTTTGTAGATTGTAATAAATATTATCAAATTAACACTAAAAGCATTGAAGAGCATATCGACGAAAATACTTCTGCTATTATTGCTGTCCATCTATATGGACATCCTGCTAATATGAAAAAAATATTACAAATTGCAAAAAAATATAACTTAAAAGTTATTGAAGACTGCGCACAAGCTCATGGAGCAATGATTGATAATCAAAAAGTAGGAACTTTTGCAGATTTAGCTACTTTTAGTTTTTATCCTGGTAAAAATCTTGGTGCTTATGGAGATGGTGGAGCAGTTGTTACAAATAATGATGAGTTAGCAGAAAAAATAAGAAAGTATATAAATCACGGAAGAAGCGAAAAATATAATCACGAATTTGAAGGAAGAAATACAAGACTTGATGGAATTCAAGCAGCAATTTTAAATCTAAAACTAAAACACCTTGATAAATGGCTAAAAATTAGAAACAAAATTGCAAAAAGATATTTAAACGAAATTAAAAATCCTAAAATCAAGTTACCAAAAGTTGTTGAAAATATTTATCATGCTTGGCATCTATTTGTAATTCAAGTTGAAAATAGAGAAAAATTTATAGAATATATGCAAAACAAAGGAATTGAAACAGGAATTCATTACCCAAAAGCACTTCCAAAATTAAAAGCTTATGAATATCTAAAACAAGATTGTTCTAACTTTAAAGCATGCAAAGAGGATAAATATTTAGTTTCAATTCCAATAGGAGAACATTTGGATAATTATAAAATTAATACTATTGTAAATAGGTTAAATAAATTAAGATTTTAATAAAGCATTCATTTATTTAATAAGCGCTTCTGCTAATTCAAAATCAACCCCGTCATCTATATC
>JALWLM010000089.1 GCA_027084145.1 Crocinitomicaceae bacterium
GTCTGAGACTTTCTCCACTTCGAACCATCCGAGCTCTTTTTTAAACGGATAAACCCTTTTTTTTTTTTTTCTACCTATGGTCCACGCTCCAATTCAGAAACCTCTAACGGGGTTTTGATTAATGACCTAGCATATTATTTCTTTTTCTTGTTTATTGCAGCTTTATTTCTCATCAATAACAGTGCTTGCAAAAAGAAAAACTTCTTTTCCTCAGGTCACCTTGAGTTTAGTCAAGACACCGTATTTTTTGATACTATTTTCACCACTATCGGTTCAACAACGAAACGTTTTAAAATTTACAATAAACACAATCAAAAACTGAAGATCGATCAAATACGACTTTCCGGTGGGAGTTCATCTCCTTTTCGCATCAATGTGGACGGTGTTCCCGGTACTTTATTCTCCGATATTGAAATTCAAAAAAACGACAGTTTATATGTTTTTGTAGAAGTTACTCTTGATCCAAATAACACTACGAATCCAATCGTTATCGAGGACCAGATTATTTTCACCACTAACGGTAAAGATCAAACCGTTCAATTAGTTGTCTGGGGGCAAGATGCTTATTTTCATTATTCTTATATTTCTCAAGGTATTTTTGATTTAAATGAAGGGACATGGCCCAATGACAAACCACATGTCATCTACGGAGCGGCTTTTGTTGATTCTGCTAAAACACTGAATATTCCCGGGGGAACTCAAATTTATTTACATAAAAATGCTGTTCTTTATGTTTACAAAGGAACCTTAAATATACAAGGGAGCCTAGGTAATGAAGTGACACTTCAAGGGGATCGACTGGAAAGTTTTTATAATGATATTACAGGACAATATTATGGGATTTATTTTAACAAAGCACAATCGAGCAGTATTGATTATTGCAAGATAAAAAATGCAACGGCAGGCATCCATCTTTATGATGAGGATCCTAATAATTCCGGTTATACGCTACAATTGAAAAACACGACTATTGAAAATTGTGAGGCTTATGGTGTTTTTATCTTCTCAGGTGCAAAAGTCAAAGCTGAAAATTGTTTAATCTATAAAAACGGAATTCATGCCTTGGTCGTTGTTGGTGGAGGAGATTTTAATTTTAATCATTGCCATTTATTGGGGTACGGAACAGGAAGCAATGTCGGTTCCGCTGTTGGAGTTAGTAATCACTATTATGATCCGAACACAAATACAACAACAATTGCATCGATCAATGAGGGAATCATTAAAAACTCTGTACTCTACGGATATCATACTCACGAATTAGCTTTTGATACCATCCCTAATTCTGCAATTACACTCAATTTTGATATTCAGCATAATCTTATCAAATCGGATGATGTTTTCTCCTCTCCTATTTTTTCCAATAATATTTGGAATCAATCTCCTTTATTTAATAATATAAATGATAATGACTTTAAATTTCCGGCGAACTCTCCACTGAATAATACAGGAACACCAACGTCTGTCAGTACTGACATTGAGGGTAATCCAAGAGCCAATCCACCTGATATAGGAGCTTATGAGCTTTAAGCTCTTTTTATTTTTTATTTTTTGCCATAATCCACTTGGAAAGATACTTTGAGCTTTGAATACTATGATAACTTAACACTTGTCCCAA
>JALWLM010000090.1 GCA_027084145.1 Crocinitomicaceae bacterium
TTATTGTAGATTATGAATATTTGCAAGAATGTTTTTTCAGGAGGTTTTATGATGTCCAAAAAACTTTTATTAAGTGCGATAATAATGGTTTCGTTTGTTTTTTCTCTTACTGTTAGCGCACAAACAATAGTTGGAAGTGCGCATGATTTTACTGCTGCTGGATGGAACACCACTGGAGAGTTGTGTATTGTTTGTCATACACCCCATAACGCAGACGCAACCGTAACTGATTCTCCGCTTTGGAACCATGAGGTTACCCAATCTACTTTTAGTCTTTATAGTTCAAGTACGTTGAATGCTACTCCTGGACAGCCTGATGGAAGGTCAAAGTTATGTTTGTCCTGCCATGATGGGACTGTAGCGCTTGACTCTTTCGGTGGGAATGCCGGAACAACTTTGATTACAGGGCCTGCTAATTTTGGTACAGACCTTAGCAATGACCACCCCATTTCAATTACCTACGATACTGCTTTGGCTACAGCTGACGGCGGCTTGCATGACCCGGCTACCACAAACAGTGGATTGGGAAGCACAATTGCTAACGATATGCTTTTTAACAATAAGGTTGAGTGCTCATCCTGTCATGAAGTTCACAATGCGTACGGAATTAACAAACTTTTAATTAAAAGCAATGCTGGTAGTCAGCTTTGCTTAACTTGTCACGATAAATAATTTTTTGACCGTGCCACCCCGGCTTGCCGGGGCTTTTTTTTGTTTTTTTCTGTAATTTTATTGTTATAATTCAAGGTAGGTGATTTTTTAATAAATAATTGGGGGTATAAGTGAAGAAAAAAATCTTTGTGGTTGTAGTATTTGTTTTGTTAGGGTTAACTTCTTGTGTTCAGCAGCCTGATGTAGTTAAAAAAGATAACAAAAATGATGTTAAGCATATTTTTTATCCCCCTTTTCCCGCAAGCCCTAAGTATCAATTTTTATGTACAATTTCAAACACTAATGATATTAAAATTAAAGAAAGTAAATTTGCAGAATTTGTATTAGGTGAAGAAGCAAAAAAAGGTTTCCCGATTATAAAGCCTTATGGTGTTAAGTTGTTTAAAGATAAATTATTTATATGTGATATGAAGGCGGGGCTTTTTGTGTTAAATCTTAAAAACGGTACTTTTGATATCTGGAGAGGGGAAGCACCCGGTGTTCTTGGAAGGCCGGTTAATATTGATATTGATGCAAATGGAGATGTTTATATTGCCGATATAATAAGAAGGCAAGTAATAGTTTTAAATCAAAAAGGTGGTTTTGTTAAAGCGTATTTTGTAAAGGGAAATTTTTCTCCCGTTGATGTAGCTGTAACAAATGATAGGGTATTTGTATGTGATGTAAAAAATCATAAAATTGTTGTTTTTGATAAAGAAAGTGGAACTGTATTGTATAACATAGGAAAACCTGGAAGCGGAAAAGGAGAACTTTTCCATCCAACCAATATTAAGATCGTAAACAATAAACTTTATGTTAGCGAAACAAGTAATTTTCGTTTTCAGATTTTTGATTTAAAAGGAAAATCTATTGCTACTTACGGTAAAATAGGGACAATTCCTGGAACTTTTGCGAGGCCTAAAGGTATTGCGGTAGACAAAGATGGAAGAATATATGTGGTAG
>JALWLM010000091.1 GCA_027084145.1 Crocinitomicaceae bacterium
TTTTCTCTGTTTTACAAGAGACTTCAGTGTATTTGGAGAGGAGTTCCCCAAGTACATAACAGTCATTCCTCTTTCACGAGATATATTGTTGATTAAATCATTTAATTCTCTATTAACTGAAAGTCTGTCTTGTAGGATTTGAGCTGCTTTATAGTTTTCGTAAGAATCATATACGAAGTAACTTGTAATTGAGATTAGAATAATAATTGGAAAAAGACTGATGAGTCTTAGTCTGTTTTTTAAGCCGAATTGCATAACTTATGCTCCTGTCTTTGATATGATTTGTAGTGTACTCTTGAGTTTTTCTATAGCTTGGTTTATTTCAGCTTGATTAGAAGAGTGAATAAGCACCTCTAAGGCATTTGCAAATTTATAAAACCTCATGTTCTCACTCATACTTTTTAATTTTAATGCTTCATTATGACAAGTTTCTAGATTGTTATCAACAATAGCATTCTCTATATTTTGTAAGATAGATTGACCTTCATTAATAAATTCATTAAAGAGTTCATTAAAAGTATCTTCATCAATACCGATTTCTTGTGCTGCTTGAGATTTTGAAAAGTCAATGTCATCCTTGGAAGACTCTTGAATTAATGTGTCAATTTCATCTGTATTGATCTCTATAAAGTCATCGTCAGCAAGTTCAGCTATCTCTATTTTTAATGGTACATCTTCATCTTTGATATCTATTTCTTCATTGTTTAAATCAGGTTTTCCTGTTAAACTTGCAATTATTTGATAAAAAGTATTAAGATTCTCGTGGATTGTTTCCATGTCATCTGTAGCACTGACTGCTGAAAGTACTTCATGTGCATCTACGATGCGAAGGTTGGCAGCAACACCTTTGAGCTTATGTGAAAGTGTTTGCACATTCTCTACGTTACCATCTTCTATAGATCTATATATATCGGATTTAAACTCTTCTGCTTGTGTAATAAAGTCTTGAATGAACTCTTCAATTAAATCAACTGGAAGACCTAGTTCTTTAGATGCAACATGTGGGTCATAATTATATCTATTCTCTTGTTTTGATGATGTTGCTTCGGTTGTTGTTGCTATTTCGTTTGATGATGTTGTTTCTTCGAATACATCAAGAGAAAGTTCATCTATATCAGGAGCTATTTCTTCTTTTTGAGAAGTTTCAGATAGCTTCATAGTTGGTTTGTCGAACTCTTTCTTTTGAGGTTTTTGTTCTTGAGAGACAGCTTGTTGCAATATGTCATATGTCTCTTCAGAAGGACGCACTTCTGGAACTGATGTAAACGTTTTAGGTGTCTCTTGTACTGCTTTTGGAGGGGTTCGATCAAGTATATCACTTGAAATTTCTTCATTTTCACTTTTTGTAAGAGGACGAAGATTGTTAAGGTGAATTATATAGGCAGGTGATGATGGGTTATCTACTAAAAAGAGAGAAGATACGGTAAGTGTTGCCTTAAAAGTTTGAGAGTTTACATTAATAAGAACTTTTGACTCTTCAGCAGTATCTGAATAGTTGATAAAATCGATCCAATGTACATGTTGAAAATTATGAATGTAGCCTGGCGTTTTTACAAATAAGTCTGCAAAATCAGTTACTTCACTTCGCAGTGATGAGAGGTCATGGTAGCCTAG
>JALWLM010000092.1 GCA_027084145.1 Crocinitomicaceae bacterium
GCTTTAGCAAAACTCTTTACAAATTCTGATAAATTATTTTAAAAGTTAAATATTTCTAAAAATCAAATTTAATCCCTTGCGCTAATGGTAATTCTGTTGTATAATTAATGGTATTGGTTTGTCTACGCATATAAGCTTTCCAAGCATCCGAGCCGGACTCTCTACCTCCACCGGTTTCTTTTTCACCACCAAAAGCACCACCGATTTCAGCACCTGAAGTTCCGATATTAACATTAGCAATTCCGCAATCGGAACCTGCATGTGATAAGAATTTTTCGGATTCACGCATATTATTGGTCATAATAGCAGATGATAAACCTTGAACAACACTGTTTTGAATTTCAATAGCGTTTTCCACATCACCTTTATATTTGATTAAGTATAATAAAGGAGCAAAAGTTTCATCTTGCACAATTTGATAGTGGTTTTCTACCTCTGCAATACTTGGCGAAACATAACAACCGCTCTCGTAACCTTCACCGGTTAATTGTTTTCCTTCTACTAACATTTTACCACCTTCGGCCTTTACTTTTTCTATAGCATCCAAATAAATTTTAACGGCTTGTTTATCGATTAATGGTCCGATATGATTGGATTCGTCTAATGGCGAACCGATTTTAAGTTGTCCGTAAGCTGAAACTAATTTATCTCGCACCTCATCATACACGTCTTCGTGAATTATTAATCTTCTGGTAGAAGTACAACGTTGTCCGGCTGTTCCAACTGCACCGAATAATGCTCCGATAATGGTCATTTCCAAATCAGCGCTAGGGGTAACGATTATTGCATTGTTTCCCCCTAATTCCAGTAAACTTCTACCTAATCGTTGCGCTACGGTTTGAGCAACTATTTTACCCATTCGGATAGATCCGGTAGCAGAAATTAAAGGAATATTTTTATTAGAAGTTAACATTTCGCCAACTTTATAATCTCCGTTAATAATATTCGATATTCCTTCAGGCATATTATTTTCTTTTAAAACATCAGCAATGATATTTTGACAAGCAATACTACATAAAGGCACTTTTTCGGAAGGTTTCCAAATGGTAACATCTCCTGCAACCCAAGCCAAAGCTGTATTCCAAGCCCAAACTGCTACCGGAAAATTAAAAGCCGAAATAATACCTACAATCCCTAACGGATGGTATTGGTCGTACATTCTGTGTCCTGGTCTTTCGGAGTGCATCGTATATCCGTATAATTGTCTGGATTGTCCAACTGCAAAATCACATATATCAATCATTTCTTGCACTTCACCCAAGCCTTCTTGCAATGATTTACCCATTTCGTAAGAAACCAACTCACCTAATGGTTGTTTTAATTCGCGTAATTTATCTCCAAATTGTCTTACTAATTCTCCTCTTTTGGGTGCTGGTATTTTTCTAAATTCTTTAAATGCTTCCTTGGCTGTGTCTACAACTTTTTCAAATTCCTCCGGAGTGGTTGTTGTTACTTTACCGATTAATTCACCATCTACAGGCGAATAAGATTCTATTAACTCACCTTCACCAAAACTGTTAGAACCTGTTGATGTACCAAAATTTACATCATTTACACCAAGTTTTTTCAATACACTTTTAATATCAAATTTTGTATCTGTTATCATTATTAT
>JALWLM010000093.1 GCA_027084145.1 Crocinitomicaceae bacterium
CTTATACACTACTAAAGATGTTGAGTTTAATAAGGTTGTTAGAGAAGAGATTGCTTTTCATGTAATAGGTTTATATGTGTATCAAAAATATTCAGATTTTTCACTTGAATTAAAGGTTAATCTAATAAAAAAGTTGGCCGAAAAAGCTCAAGATAAGCATTTTGACTATAAAGAATTAATTAACTTTATTGAAGCAACAAAAAGTAAAACTATCAATATGCTTATTGAATTAGATTTTGATAAACACTATTAGTTTTTATCTTTATTCAAGTACTCCAGACAAAATAAACTAAATCTTTTTGTCTTAAATTCATTTACTTATCCCAAAAAATTTAGTACAAAATCATCTTCTTTATCTCGGTTGGCTCATCCGTCTTATCAGATCTAATTTTCTACCCATATTCCAAAACCATATGAGGGTTGACAGTTGAGCGAAGAGAGCCAACCTACCCCTAACGAAAAAAGTTAGGAGTAGGTTTTAGAGGGCATCAAGCATCGCTCGATCACCTTATATGTTTACTGTTGTACTCAGCAAACAACATATTTTAAGAGGACGGCAGCCCTTATCCTCTCCTATTATGCTTATAGCCTTGCAATTATATACTAATAATGCAAGCACCACATTATAGGATTATGCCTACTGTACTTCAAAAAGTACACTACGGGTATCTCCACGGTGAATTGAACCACATTCCTGCCTCACACCGCATACATTTGGTCTATTGTGTTTTTTTACCTGGCGGTCTCCAGTTGACTTTAGTTTTATTCCGCTGGTTTTAAGAACTATCTTCAAATTGCTTTTATGAATAATAGTCAACTACGCCAGCTCCACTTAGTATTCTTTTTTTAAGGGTTTGCACCTGCAGTCCTAAGCTCTACCGCCCATTAATTTTTTACAATTATAAAATTGCAAGTGATTTTTACAAAAAATATGATATAATACTAATTCAATTATGTTGTATGCATATTTTTGCATATATCAAATTTATCAGCCCTTCAGCTCGCCAAAGTCAATAGGGCTGATAAATATCTTGCATTTATAACTTCAATATATTCATCAAAGTTTTTATATTCGTGCTGTTTTTTTGTTTTTGATTATTTTGAGTAGTAGAAAGGGCACGAAACTTTCTAATTAAATTACTCAATGCAAGAGACGAGTATCTCTCGCACGAGGTAAAAACCTCTACAGCTTCGTACCCTGCATTCAGTAATCTTTTTATGCAGGTATTATATATCATTTTGAACTTTTTGTTAATATGATGATTTTGGGATATTTTTTCATAAAATAATCATCAATAAAGCATAATTGAACTTAATGAAATAGTATGTTAATTAGTAGTATTCTTTGAAAACTTAAATTTTTAAATTAATTTGGGAGAAAATTTGATATTTTTATGATAGTTTTTTGATTATTTCATCAATTTGTTCTTTAATTTGTGGAAGTTTTTGAGTTGCTACATTCCAAACTATCTCTTCATCAATATCAAAATACCAATGAATAAGTTTATCTCTCATTTTAGCCATCAATGACCAAGGCAATTCATTAAATTTATTTGTAATTTCTTTAGGTATCTGTTTCGTAGCTTCTCCGATGACTTCTATCTCTCTTATG
>JALWLM010000094.1:0-497 GCA_027084145.1 Crocinitomicaceae bacterium
AAAAGCTAAATTTTCACTCTTACAGTACGCCGCAGCGAAGACCGCTCGCAGGCTCGCTAATCAATCTGTCTTACAAACCTTTTGTAAGATTTCCTTACGTGTTTTTTATTCAAAATTAATATTTATTAAACTTATTACTATGTTTTATAACAATTTATCCTAAGAAAATTTTAATAGTGTTAATTAGAAATTCTTCTCCTAATGACTATTTTGGGATAAAAAAAGCGGCACAAAAGCCGCTTGAATATTTCTAATAATAAAAGTTTGATTTTTATGTATCCATTTGTTCAAGTTTTTCCACTTCTTCGGCGGAAAGAATTTTTTCCAAATCAAGCAAAATTAATAATCTGTCTTCCAATTTGCCTACTGCTGTAATATATTCGGTTTTAATTCCGGCAATCATCGATGGAGCTGGTTCTGTTATGCTTTTAGGAATTCTTAAAACTTGCTTAACTTCGTCAACCACAAATCCTACCGTGTTGCCGTCGATTTCTACA
>JALWLM010000094.1:507-1611 GCA_027084145.1 Crocinitomicaceae bacterium
ATTCTTGTGTTTGCGTCGTTTTCAATCGGAGGCAGATTAAGTCTTTTGCGTAAATTAACAACAGGAATTATTTTTCCGCGTAAATTAACGACGCCTTCGACAAAGTCAGGAGCGTTAGGCACTTGCGTAATTGTGAGCATTTTTTTGATTTCTTGAACTTTTAGAATATCCACGCCAAATTCTTCATTACCGATTTTAAAGCTAACAAGTTGAAGAATCTCTTCCCTTACGACTTCATTTGTGTTTTCTTCCATAGCTCTTCCTCAAATTTGTTTATTTACTTAATAATTATCGATTTCTGTTAGTAATAGTTTAGTTTTCAAAAGACAATTTAATCTTTTTTATGTTTTTGCCAAAAAAGAAAATCAAGTTAAACTTTTATTTTAAGTTTACGATAATTTATTACGCACGGATGCAAATTAAAAAAAGGATTTACAATGAAAGTCAACGGATTGACAGAAACAAGTTTATATTTTACTCAGAAGTTATCTTCTTCAAAAATTACTTCGCAAACGAAAACTTCCGTTAATGGCGACAAACTCGAAATAAGCAATACTGCAAGAGTTTATGACAAAATCGATAGTTTTCTTAACCTTAATTCTTCTGATTGGACAAATATCTCGGACTTAAATCCGGCAGAACAAAAAGAATTTTTTAAAATGATGAACGCCCTGATAAAGAAGGGAATTGTTGGATACGAATATCTTGAAGTAAATGGAAAAAAAGAAAAGCATTTCTTAACTAATGAAATTGGCGATGAGAGAATTTACGGCGCAAAAAAATGGAAGGATAAATATAAATTTACGCCTAAACCAAAACGTTAACCAACGAACCCGGTTCGCGTAAAGTTTCTATTTCAAATAAATCTTTTAATTTTTTCGAAGGCTCAATTTCCTCTTGACTATCTGTATTATTTGTTATTCCTGAAATTACAAAACCCGTTTTTTCTATTGAAACAAATTGCTCGTAATTTATTTCCCGATTTGAGGCTTTCCTTTGCGAATCTTTTGAGTTAGGTATGTTCGGATTATAATTTCCATCTATTTTTTCAAAAACCGCGGAAGTTGCGCTATTTTTTTTATCAACGGGAGTTCCGTGTTGATA
>JALWLM010000095.1 GCA_027084145.1 Crocinitomicaceae bacterium
TTGTGGCTAAATGCCGCTTTTCGGGGTTTTTTATTGTACAAAGATACGAATTATTTAACTAATACACAATAAGTTAGGCTGCTGCTGAATGTGCCTAAATATTTATCACTTTTCAACAATGGCACCCAATAAGTTATAAAATCATTTGTTTCTCTATCATTCAATCCGATAAAAGATAGTTTTTCATTAAGAAAACTTGCCATTTCATTCTTTTCTACAATGAACCCCGTTTTTATTGTATCTATCGAAGGAGTAGCATATGTTCCTTCCCAGAAAAGATAACCGTAATACTTACCATCACTGATATTGAATATTTTAGAATCTGGATAAATCTTTATTTTCCATTTATCTCTGTACAAAGGCCAAGTAAAAGTAAACTTACCTTTAAAATCCAAAATTACTTCCAAATCCATTGTATCTTTCGGATAAAAATATACCACAGGCTTTCTATAATAAATATATTTCTCTGCATTCAATCCTAAACCTAAACAAGGAGTTATTCTGTTTATTCCAGATAAATATGATACACCTGCTTTAAAAAATAAATTGTAATCATATTTTAACTTATGTAAAAGTATATCCTTTCTAAAATGCAAATTCACACTAAACCACTGATGTTTAATAAAATAATCTACCACAAGACCTCCATACGCTTTTTTATCTTTGTTAATTGTGTATATTGAAGTCCCTCTTATATTATAATCTAAAACTTCATTTATACCTATTCCAATTCCATAATTTAAATTATTAAGTATTTTATGATAATGAGACCTTACATATGGTATAAAGTATGTGAAAGAAATGTTATTTTTATTATGTATTTTTTTCTCCATTTCATAAATACTGACATCAGTCGAGATGTCGTATGCCACTCTTTTATATGGAGATAATAATCGATTACCTAAATTTAAAACTTGTGATTTAATAAAAAATGGGGACAACAGTAAAATAGTAACTAAAACTTTAATTCTCATAAAATATAAACGATTATTTAAAGCATTTATTTTTAATACTTATAATTAAATCGCTTTTACAATCAACTTCACTGCCATAAAAAGCAAGATTAGTCCTAATATCTTTTTTATGGTTTGGTGATTGAGTTTGTTATGCATAAAATGAGTTCCTGCTACAGCACCAATTATACCTCCTATAGATGCCACTAAAACAATCTCCCAATCTACGCTGCCCATTGCCCAATATGTAAGGAACCCTGAAAAAGACGAAAACGGCACTACAAAAGCAGTTATGGCTGCAATTTTTTTCGGATTATATCCCAACATAAGCATAAGCGGTGAAATAATACCACCACCACCTATTCCTAATAATCCCGATAATAATCCTGCAAATGCCCCGATAAGCGAAAGTTTCACATAAGGTCTGTCAGTACGATATTGATCTTCATCTTTCTTTTTGTGCAACAGAAACATAAAACCCGAAAACACAAGAAATCCCACAAATAACCATAGAATAACATTACGCGAAAAATACTTCGAAATATAAGCACCAAATGCTGCAAAAATAAACGAAGAGATAATTATTGGAATTCCAATCTTAAAATCAAGCCTTTTATTCCTTATGTTATTCACACTTGCACTGGATAAACTTACCGT
>JALWLM010000096.1 GCA_027084145.1 Crocinitomicaceae bacterium
GTATATTAGATTACGGAAAAAAAGAAAGATCAAGAAGTAAATATCGAATTGTCCGATGATTTGGCAATGGGAGTATATTCAAATCTAGCAATCATCACACACTCACCAACAGATTTTGTTTGTGACTTCGTACAATTGATGCCGGGGGTACCCAAAGGAAAAGTACGGTCAAGAGTTATTTTAACACCATCAAATGCTAAAAAATTATTGATGGCTCTAAAAGATAATATTGAAAAGTATGAGCAAGCTTTTGGAGAAATTAAGGATGTTACACCTCCAATGCCTCCAATGAATTTTGGAACACCGACAACAGAAGCATAGCTTAATTGAAGGTGATCTCTTTAAACCATATTCTTGTATTGCCCGAGTAATCGGTTATTTTTAGTTGAATTTGTTTTTTCCCGTAAAAATTTTGAGGGCGGTTAAAAATAAATCGATGATGTTTTTTATCATATTCAAGAAGATGCCATTTCCCATTAATGAATAAATGATAAGACTTTATGCCTGTCTCTGAGTCTTTTGCTGTCCATTTCATTTTACTTTTGTTAAAGTAAATATGAGAATTTTTAAAGTTAAATGGATAAATAATAGGTTTAACGGTGTCTCGTTTGATTTTATATTCACCAAAGTAACGAACATCAAAAACAATTTTATTCCCATCTCTTAATCCTGCTATATTTTTATACTTGTTTTTATAACTTAACATTTGGATATAAAAATCATCAGTAGAAGATGAATCGTAGTAAATGATTTTATAGGAATTATGGACAGGTGCATTTTTTCTTCCTATTTTTTTATCAATAATTTCAGGGTTGATTTTTACAGGCTCATAACAACTACCTTTACCGAAAGAAGCTTCAATAGCACCTTTTTTAATTAAAACAGCTTCATCGGGAAATAAAAATGCTTGATCAGAAAAATGAAAAGGCGGAGATAAAACTTCAGGAGCACTGATGCTAAAATTTAGAGAACTTTTATTTCCTGAAAAATCAAAACAATGATATTGAATATCATATTTCTTTCTAGGTTGAATACGAAGAATTCCATTGTTTTTGTTGTAATGATAGATGGTGAGAGGATTTTCCTTTGTTTTGAAAGTTTTATGATATTTTTTACCCGCTAAACGTTCTTCAAAATCTTCATGAATATTAACAAATCGAGTGTGGTCAAATGAGATTCGATTAACTTTTTGACCAAAAATCGTATCTCGATTAACAATCAATAAACTTTTATAAATCGCACAAGCATTATATGCGGCATCAAAACGATCGATAACATCAACAGCAAATCCAACTCCACAATTCTTAGGAATAAAATTGTCGGGTAAGACAATATTTTCAGGGTAGATTTGATAATGATTATTTTTTCGAACGACTTTTTTAACGATTGTTTTACCCGGAACCCGGTAGCCCTCTTTTGTGACAGCATATATTTTTAAATTTCTAATTTCAGGTTTTTTATGGTCTTCGATTTTAAAACCAAAAAGTAGAGGGTTAAGTGCTTCTTCTGTTTTTGTATCTCTAATTTCAAAATGCAAATGAGGAGCTGTTGAACTCCCTGAATTACCGGAAATCGCGATGATTTCCCCTTTTTTTACAGGGATTTCTCC
>JALWLM010000097.1 GCA_027084145.1 Crocinitomicaceae bacterium
GGAAAACGTAATGCATATGGAAATGGATGGAGTGTTGGAGGAAGGAATTATCAACAATGCTTAATGGGACAAGTTTCAGAAATTTGTGGAGGTAATAAGGTAGATTATGGAAATAGATAATAATTTACATCAAGAAACACTAAATGGCTACTTAACACAGTATGATATTGCATATAAAATGAAAAATTATGAAGAATCTTTAAAAATATTAGATAAAGGATTGTTATTATTCCCTGATGCTTTTGAATTGTATGCTGAAAAAAGTACAGTTTATAATAGATTAAAGCAAAGGGAAAAAGCTTAAAAGAGACAGCGGAGAATTTTGTAATTGATACGGTAGCAGGAGGAATTGGAGCCTGTGTTAATAGTGCAAATATCTTTAAAAATATTGCAGCAGGGGCAATTATTGAAGGAGCAAAAGCAAGTATTAAAACAAAAGATATTGATAACATCAAGAAATCTTCAGTCGAAGGAGCAGTAACTTATGGTTTAGCAACCTGGTATGCGTTGCCAGTTGGTATTTTAGGGGAGAAGGAAACTCAAGTAGCGGTGAACTTTACCTCTGTTTTAGTCAATGCTGCTAAAAGTGAAGCTGAAAAGAAAGAAGATAAAGATGAAAGGTATTAATAGAAAAGGCGATTATGGAGACAAAAATGAAAGTATATAAATTTAGCAAACTAAAAATGATATGGTGTTATTACTTGAGATTTCAATTAAGTTTTTTAGCAATAGCTTTAGTCATGGTATTAGCAGGACGATTTGTTTTAAAGGGATTAATTTTAGGGATACTTTTAACTATTCCCATATCATTGTTTTTCGTATTCCTTCATTACTGGAAACTTCTTTTTCACCCCCGTGAGGTTGAGTTATGGCCTGACAAACTTGTATTCAAGTGGAAAAACAAACAAAAATCAATAAAAATAAGTGAGATAAGAAAGATAACCATAGACAACTTTGAGGTGGCGACCTATCCTGTAAACATTATCCTGCACTTATCAAACGGTGAAAAGTTTGTAATTTCCGCAGCCTGTTTGTGGGGTGCTGGGGAGTTTCTTGAAGACATGGAAAAGCATGGTATAAAGATAACCCGCAACACCCGTGTAAAAATCAAGAACAAAAAAACAGGCAAAGTATTTTAATTCAATTTTCCTCGCAGGCCTTCGTTGGTCTGCGTTTTTTCTTTTGAGTGATTTTTGCAGGCTGGTAGAATAGAGGGGAAAGTTGGAAGTATGAAGTATGAAGGCTGAAGTGCGTAGTAAGGAGTAAATAGGAATGCAAGATTTTCAAATAAACAATGATAACCACCACCACGATCACTTAGGCACAACAAGATACATTACAAATGAGAATGGTGAAATACTCCATACAACAGACACACTTGCATACGGCGAAGAACTCACCGCACCATACGAAAACGACAAAGACGAAGTACTCAACACCATCACCTACACCGGCCACGAGAAGGATTACGAAACAGGCCTCACATACATGCTTGCCAGATACTACTCGCAGGGATACGGCCGCTTCTTAAGTCCCGACCCCGGCTACGATTATGACCAATTAGACCCAATGAGTTGGAATCTGTACTCGTATGTCAGGGGA
>JALWLM010000098.1 GCA_027084145.1 Crocinitomicaceae bacterium
AGGGAGGATGGCTATAGTCCTTCCACAGGGGAGACTCAACAACGCAACGGACAGATACATAAGGGAGTTCATAACCCAGCATGCGAGGATCCTCGCGGTTGTGGGTCTCCACCAGAACGTCTTTAAGCCCCACACGTGAACCAAGACGAGCGTTCTATTCATCCAGAAGTGGGACGACGAGCTCTGTCCGAAGGTGGAGGACTACCCCATATTCTTTGCAACCATACGGGAGCCGAGCAAGGACAACAGCGGAGAAAAGATATTTGTTAAATATAAAGATTTTCTAAAGTGGGAAGAAGAGGGTAAAATTCCACCCCTTCCAGAAGAATTTAAGAAAAAGGCTTTAGAAAACCCAGAAGAAAGGGTTTTAGATAAATACGGTCATTTAATTGTTAAGCATGATTTGTATTCAGTTGAAACAGAGTTTGAAGGAGTAAAAACTCCAGAAGGCATAGCAGAGGCATTTTTAGAGTTTGCAAAAAAGGAAGGATTTAGTTTTGTAAAAAAAAAGTTAAATGAAGAGGGTTTTAATGAGGAAAAGTATAAAAGGCTTTTAGATTATTTAGAAGCTGTTGAACTAAAGTTAAGTGAGGTTAGGGAGGATAACTATAAATTTAGAATAGACAGTGAATTTTTCAAAAAAGAGTATTTAGAGATATACAAAAATCTTAAGAATTTGAATATTAAATACTTAAATGAAGTTTCTAAGAAAATCGTAAATTTTGGTGCTTACTCTTTATGCAAGCATATAAACTATGTAAAAGAAGGTGTTCCTTACTTACAAGTCGGTAATATTAAAGAATTTATTATTGATGTAGAAAATGCACCTAAAATAAAAGAAGAAATAAGCAGAAAAATTTTAAGTAAATCATTAGTTGAGGAAGAACAAGTCTTACTAACTATTGCAGGGACTATTGGGAATTCAGCTGTAGCCTATAAATTACCATCTTATACAAACTCTAATCAAGCAATAGCAAATATTACTTTAAATAAAAAATTGGTAAATCCATTTTTTTTAGCAACCTTTCTGAATTCTAAATACGGAAAAAAACAAACAGAAAGGCTCATTATAAGTAGTGTTCAACCCAATCTACTATTAATTGAAGTTAAACAGATTAAAGTTCCCCTTCTATCCCACCCCTTCCAATCCCAAATAGAAACCCTTGTAAAAACAGCCTACCAAAACCTTGAAGAGAGTAAAAAACTCTACAAAAAAGCAGAAGAATTGCTTTTAGAAGAGATTGATTTAAAAGACTTTAAGCCTACAAATGAAAATATAGCTATAGTTTCCTCAAAAGAAGCATTCCTAAACGGCAGACTTGATGCTGAATACTACCAGCCAAAATATAAACAGATAGAAGATAAAATCAAAAGTTATAAAGGTGGTTGGGATTACTTGGGGAATATTGTTAATATAAAAAAATCCATAGAACCCGGTTCTAAATATTATCAAGATGAAGGAATTCCTTTTGTTAGGGTCTCTGACATTTCAAAGTTTGAGATAAATCAACCCTCAATTTATTTATCACCTAATTTTTTACCAAAAGAAGCAATTGAAAAGCTAAAACCTCAAAAAAATACTATATTACTTTCTAAAGACGG
>JALWLM010000099.1 GCA_027084145.1 Crocinitomicaceae bacterium
GATAATAGATGTATTTATGAATCTGTTAAAAATGGCTGGGGATTAGCCGATGGATGTTGTAATAAAGATAAAGTTTTCTTTGGCTTAATTGAATGCAAACCAGAAGAAAAACTTTTAGCAAAAAGAAGAAAGAATGGTCAATGTCATTATATTGGTAAATATTGTTCAATAGCTAATAATGTACTTATATTTAATGGTTCTAATCATAATACGGATTGGATTACGACCTATCCTATAAGAATTATGTTCGGATTAGAAGGTAAATATAAAGACGGACATCCGTCAACGAAAGGAGACATTGTTATTGGAAATGATGTTTGGATAGGAGAAGGTGTTAAAGTACTATCAGGTGTTGAAATAGGAGATGGAGCTGTAATAGCTGCAGGTTCAGTTGTATCAAAAAATATCCCCCCTTATGCTATTGCCGGAGGAGTACCTGCTAAAGTTATAAAGTTTAGGTTTACAGAAGAACAAATAAAACAACTTTTGAAGATAAAATGGTGGAATTGGGATGTTGAAAAAATAAAAGAAAGAGTTTCAGATTTATGTAATAATGATATAGAGTTATTTATATCAAGGTATGGAAAATAGTATCGTATGAATAAAATTGAAAAAATTATAAAATACTATAATTGGGGTGGACGCTTTATTAATGATCCGTATCATCAAAAAGTGAAAAAGTTAGATGAAAAAGAAATCCAAAAGCGTCCCTTTAGATATGACATCATCAATTTTTTATTGGAAAGTTTAAATAAACCGGAAACATCTTATCTTGAAATCGGAGTAAGAGATCCTTCTGTCAATTTTGATAAGATTAATGCGACCATTAAGTATAGTGTGGATCCCGGGATAGAGTTTAAAAAAAATCCCGTTGATTTTAAGATGACAAGTGATGAATTTTTTGAAGGTCTTGAGAATCAAAAAATTGATATAAATGTTGATAAGTTTGATGTTATTTTTATTGATGGCTTACATTTATCACCACAAGTAAAAAAAGATATAGACAATGCTTTAAAATACATCAATGACAACGGTTATATTGTATTACATGATTGTAACCCACCTACAGAATGGCATGCAAGAGAAGAGCATAATTATACCATTTCTCCGGCAATGCAAAATTGGAACGGAACAACATGGAAAGCTTTTTTTGATGCACGTCGAAAGAGTGATTTATATTCTTGTTGTATTGATACCGACTGGGGAGTTGGTGTTCTTTCAAAATCAAAAAATATAGGACAACACACAAATGTTGAAAATCCTTTTTATGAATTTTCAGTCCTTGAAGAAAACAGAGAGGAAATGTTGGGCTTAATTTCTTTTGAGGAGTTTAAAAAAAGAGTTGAAATCGGAAATGAAAGTTTGAATGTATAAAGTCATTTTTTTCAATTACAAGATAGTGGTCTAGAATAAGTAGGATTAAAATAGTTATTTTTAGCAGTTATTTGTTTTAAAGCTTGTAAATTTATATCTGTATGTTCGGTTCTCCCATCTATCTTCAAGCAGTTCATTATTTGTGTAATTGAGTGAAAAACCTTTATAAAGAAGCAAATCATGACTTACTATTTTTGAAAGCATATTTTCATCACCATAAACA
>JALWLM010000100.1 GCA_027084145.1 Crocinitomicaceae bacterium
TCTCGATTTTGCTTGAATGTATAATCGCTACCCCTTCCAGTCGATTTCCTGATAACTTTTTGTTATCATCAATAAAAGCTATAATTTTAATATTGCTTCCTCCATCTTTTTCTATTGCTTTTTTAGTTATTAATCCTGACACCCCTGCTCCATAAATCAAAACCCGTTCTTCTATTTTTTTAGGTTTAACCGACTCTAAAAAAATTAATTTCACAAAGAATCTAAATCCAACCAATAAAAGAATGGATGCCACATATTCAACGAGAAGCACTGTTGTTGGGAATAGGTAGTATTTATCAAAAAAATAATATCGTATCAGTCCAAATATTAAAAACAATCCGGAACTAATTGTTGAAGCAATTACAATTCTTTTTAAATCTTCTGTTGATGTGTGTCGTACAAGTCCCTTGTGTATTTTAAAAGAGTAAAAGACAAAAAACTTTATCAATACATAAAGCCAAAGTGATTTTGATAAAATCTCCCATTCATCTTTAATTATCGCTATATCCGTCTTTAAGTCAAATCGAATGAGATATGCAAAAAATAAAGCTGCAACCGAAAGAAATAAATCTATAACGATAATTATCCATCTTGGAGTATTTGATCTTGGTAACAACATAAAGCAAATGTAAGTTTTTTTCGTTTGTTATGATAATTTGTCTTTTAACTTCTTAATCCAAGAGTACCAAACCGGATATTTCTCTTGGATAACATGAGTATAGAAAACATCTTCTCCGCCAAGATTTAAATTAAATCTTCGTACTCCCTCGATGTTTGAGCCTCCAAAATCAAAAACCTTTCCTTTTCCCAAAGCATACTCTATCGCCTCATTCATAACATTATACATTCCTCCGTTTCGTTTACAATCTTCTACCACTGCCCCTTTTAAATACAAGACTTGTTTATTGTCTTCCAAACATACAATTCCTCCTTTTCCTTTTATTTCAAAAACTTTCAAAAATCCTGCTTTTTGAGCTGATTGAAACAGCTTCTGCAATGTATTCATCTTTGTTTTTAATTCCGGTAATTTATCGGTAAGTTCTTCTTTTATAATTTTTAAAACATCAGTGTAAGATTCGGTCTGTTCAATTAAACATCCTGATTTTTCGGCTTTTTTTAACATCCGAACAGCTTGTTTCGATATTGTTCTTTCGCTGAATATTTTTTGAGTTTTCCTTCTTTTTCCCTCATGCTCACCTTTCAAATAAAAATTAAACGATTTATCATCCAAGAAACCACGCCAATCTACTTTTCCTATGACTTCAACGTACTGTAAAAAAACAGGTATATAGTAAGTCTTTATTCCCAGCCGATAAAAGTAAGGAAGTACCATCCCATTCTCATAATTTTCATCAACAAGGACTTCCCAATTTTCAGCAACAGAATCCAAATACCAAGAATAAGAAAAAAAAGAACTTTCGGGGTCTTTTTTAATCATTTCATCCCAACGATGTATATCTAATTCTTCTCTTGATTTTAACTTCATAACACTTCTCGAAACGATTTAAAACAATGTTTCTTATAGTTTTTTTCTATAAATTTCTTTAATTGATGCATAGAATATTTTGTCATCGATTTAGGATGTCTGATGACGA